>JAFASB010000519.1 GCA_019244985.1 Acidimicrobiia bacterium
TGGGGACCGCCGGTCGAGGTGTCGTTGACCGGAGCGACGCCGGCGACCGTCGGACAGTCGGGGCCACCCTTGGTGGAGTCGTTCACGGCACGGATGTTGTCGACGTTGCACTGATACCCGCTGCCGGCCGCCAGCAGCTTCTGAATGTCGAGGGCGTACACCATCTTCGGCGTACCGCTGTCGGCGAAGTCGTCCTGGTTGGTGTAGCGGCCGTTGACCGCGTGCAGCAGGAAGCGGTTGTCGGGTGTGACGTTCAGCCACGCGGCGCCGTCGCATCCCGCCGCTTCGGTGATCTGCGAGTTGGGACCGCCGTTGGGCACCTGTCCACTGAAGGCGGACTGGGCCTTCGGCGACAGCACCGCGGTGGTCGAGTCGAACACTTCACGCCACGGATGGTTGGTCGTGTCGGTGATGTCGGACGTGTAGAAGATGGCACCGCCGCACATGCTCTCGGAGAACATGCCCTTGGGCACGGTGCCGTTGGCGAGCGGGTAGTCCCACGTCTTGCCGACCTCCATGATCCCGAGGTTCTCGGCGTGGCCGGGGTTGGCGTCGTCACGCGGGCCCTTGGGCATCACGTCGACCTTGATGAGCTTGGGATGGTTCGTGTCGGTGATGTCCCACTCTCGGACGGTGCGCCGGAAGAGGTTGAAGTTCTCGACCTTGACCGGGTCCTCGATGATCCGCGCCGGCTCCGCGTAGTCGGAGGTGACGAGCCGGTGCAGGTCGGAGCGCGCCTGGATCCCGTGCGGGTTGGCGCAGCTCCCGAGGTCGGGACACGTGGGCAGACCGTTGGTGTCGACGGGCGGCAGCCCTTCGGGCGCGGCGGCCGAGAACTGGCCGAGGATCTGCCCGTTGGGACCGATGTGCACGACCTCGCCGGGCGTGAGGCCGTAGGCGTAGAGCGGACCGCCCATCAGCGTGCCGTACGCACTGCCGTCGGGCAGCGCCTCGAACGCGTCCCAGATCGAGCCGCCCGGTGTGGACCACGGTTCGTCGACGTGCTTCAGCTGCACCTGCGGCAGCTTGCTCATGTCGTAGGTGAACAGGCGGGACGTGAACAGGCCGCCCGCCCATACCGACTGGCCGGGGAACCAGATGTACTGCATGTGGTGGGGCTCGTTCTCGAGGCCGTCGGCACCGGGGATGAGGGCGACGTTGACGACCTTGCCATAGGTGTCACACCCGCGTTCGGCGTCGATCGTCACCATCATGTCCTGGCCGGGAAGGAGCTCCTGCGGGAGGACCTCCTTGATGCCCTCGGGGTTGACGGCGCCGCCCTGGGCGTAGGTGATGAGGTCCTTGCCGGTGAGATCGCCGGCGTTCATCTTCCCGGCCCAGACGATCATGTACTCGTGCCCGTTGCCCGACGGGGGACACGCCACGGTCTGGGCGGCCGCCCCTCCGCCCGTGGTGGCGCTGTTCGCGGTCGACGCCGATGCGGACGCCAGCGCCGCGCTGGCCGCGCCGGCGCGCTTGGCCGGCGCCGGTGCGTCGGTCAGCGTGTAGTTGATGATCGTCTTGGCGCCGGACGCGTCGCGGATGGTCTGGGTCGACCGCCGGTAGTGCGACGACCCGCTGCTACGGAACAGCAGCGCAGTCGTCAGACTCCCGGATGCGAACAGGAACAGGGCGGCGGTCGACGCCAGAAGGGCTCGGGGCAGCTTCTTCAAGACTGTCACTCCCACGTAGACAGGTCAGCTAGCTGAACCCCAGCCCGGACACCGTTGCATGTCGCTCGACGAGTCCCAATAGGCCATTCGGACCATTTGCCCGATTCCGCAGCGGGAGTTGCTGTGGCTACAGCCCCCGCTGGGGCTCGATCTGCACGCCGCCGCCCGACGCTTTGGCCCGGTACATGGCGGCCGCCTTGTGCGCCTTCCGCGCGGGTCGGATACTTGCCGAGGGACAATCCCGGGGGGAGACGCTGGGCATGAGGTTGGTCACACGAGCGGCGGCCGGGCGGGCGGCGGGCATCGCCCTGCTCGCGGCGGTCGCGGTTGCGGGCGCGCTTCCCGCCCGCGCGGCCTCCGCCGCCCCTTATGCGGGCGCGACCCGGCTGTCAGCCGCTTCATCGGGCTCGCCCGCCGTCCAAGGCGGCCGTCCTTCGTGGTCGGCACCTCCCGCCGGCGATGCAGGCGCGGCGGCCGCCAAACTCCGCGCCGCACCGCACCGAACGGCGCCTTCGAACCGCACCTACGAGGGCGCCAATCCACCGTCGCCCTGCTACTACAGCATCTGGCAGGAGGACAGCTCCTCCACCCGCGACGCCAGCCAGATCGACGGAGACGTCTACGCGGCCATGTACGACTGCCCGTCGGCGACGTGGAGCTTCCCCCTGCAGACCTACGACTCGTGGCCGTCATCGGAGCTGAGCTTCTACGCCATCCCGATCGACACCGACTTCAATCCGTCCACCGGATGCGGCGGTTTCGAATGGCTTCTCACTGGCACCTACGACCCGGGTTCGGGTTCGCTCGTCGCCGGCCTCTTCAGCACACCGGATTGCAACACGGCCAATCAGGTGGCCGACGCGGGCATCACCCGCGCCAACAGCCAACAGGTCACCCTCACCCTCCCGAACTCCGCTCTCGGCAACGCCACCAACATCCGGTGGGTCGCGCGGACGCAGGGCACGGGCGACACCAACGCCGTCGACACCATGCCCGACACCAACGCCGTGCCCAACTACCACCAGGAGGACGGCTACACGCGGACGGGCTGCACGGTGGACACCCTGGGTGCGGGCTCGTCCTCTACGAATTCCTACGCGGCGGTCGACGATCCGCCCGCCGCCGCCGCCGCGCTCGAGGCTGACGGCCGGCCGGGCGTCCGCGCCCACGGCACCCGCGCCGGCGTCGTGCACTACGCCGGCGATCCCTTCGCAGGCGCCGTCGTCCTGGCTCGCCACGGGATCAGGGCAACGGTGAGCCCGGACCACGTCCGCCACTACACGGCCACGCCCAACGACCCCCAGTTCAGCCAGCAGTGGGGCCTGCAAGCCGTCGGTGCGTCAGCGGCGTGGGACGTCACCCAAGGATCGTCGCTCGTGATCGTCGGTGATCTCGACTCCGGTGTCGACGCGACCCACCCCGACCTCGCCGGAAAGCTCCTCCCCGGCGAAGACGAGACCACGAACCCACCCCAGCCGCTCTCGATGACGACGAACACCGACGACGCCAATCACGGCACCGCAACT
>JAFASB010000033.1 GCA_019244985.1 Acidimicrobiia bacterium
CTCCCGAACAGCAGGGCCACGATGGCGAGGATGATCAGCATGTCGGGTCCGAGAATCTCAGCGAGGATCAATGCCACTCGCCTCCCTCTTGCAGCGCTGGGTGGGTAGAGAGGACGCCGGGACCGTCGGTCGCCACAGCAGGTACAGCGACGGCCATGAGGGCGGATGACGCCAACAAACCGGTGGCCCCGTTGCCGTTGGTCGCCGCCGCGGCAAGAACAGGCGACGTCGGAGTGGCAGTGGCGGCGACAGTCGGCGGTGTCGGCGGAGCGTCGGCGGCGCCATCATCGAGCAAGAGAGCACCACGCAGCTCGCCGGAGATGCTGTCGGTCCACCGGCGGACATCGCCCATCGTCCGGCCGACCTGGCGGAGCGCGTGGGGGAGCTTCTCGGGACCCAGCACGATGAGCGCGACGACGATGATCACGAACAGGTGCACCGGCGAGGTCAATCCGGCAGGCATGCCAACGCCAATTGTAGGGCGCCCCCTCGGCAGAAAACGGGCCGGCCGATGCCGGCGGGATCCTGCGGCTTGTCGCCTGAGGACGGGACATCACGTCATGAATCGGCACCCGCACAAAAGCGTCGCACGACTTGCTTCATGACCAGGTTGAGGCGTCAGAGATGGTCGAAATCCGCACATCCATCGCTCCCGTGGGTAGGCGCCGTCAGTTGGGCCCGAGCTGCCGTCCGCGCTTCTTCATCACCAGAACACCGACGCCGCGGACGCGTGTTCCGTACTCACCAGTCGTCACGACCGGCGACCCGAGCGGGCGCTCGGTGCGCAGCGGCTCGTGCGGGGTCACAGCCGCTGCACCGACTCGCCCGGAGGACAACGCCGGCCCCGAGTCGGTGTGACGTCAGTTCCTCACTCGCGCACGCATTGGGCCCACTCGCCGGGCGGTCCTTTGGAAGAACGTTGGACGTCTCTTACCGATCAGCTTGTGTGTCGCCGTCGAGACTCCGCCCCATCGTGAGAGTCCCCACCGTCGCCGCGGGCGATGCAGTCAACTGCCCGCTGGCCGTACGAGCAGACCGGCCGTCAGGCGAAGCCGACGCCCGATCGCGTGAACGCACCCTCGTGGGCATGTTCAAGAAGACAGCGTCGGCTCACCCAAAGGCGGTCGCCCTCCAGGCGGGTCGCGACCTAGTGACCTACACTGAGCTCGACGCCGCCGCCAGCCAGCTGGCCGAACAGCTACGCGCCAGCGGGGTCGGGCCGGGTGATCGGGTCGGCATCCGCATCAGAGCCGGGACCGCGGAGCTCTATCTCGCCATCCTGGGTGTGCTCTTCGCGGGCGCGTGCTATGTCCCCGTCGACGCCGAGGACCCCGAGACCCGGGCGATGACCGCCTGGAGTGCCGCGGACGTCGGTCACGTCATCACCGACGGGTTGGTTGTCACGCGGCTAGGACGAAAACGAACGCGCGACGCCCGTGGGCTGAAAATCGACGACGACGCCTGGGTCATCTTCACCTCGGGCTCCACCGGGACGCCGAAGGCCGTCGCCGTGACCCATGCTGCCGCGACGGCGTTCGTCGACGGTGAGAGCGATTTGTTCAACGTCGGGCCTCAAGATCGTGTGGCCGCCGGCCTGTCGGTTGCGTTCGACGCCAGCTGCGAGGAAATGTGGCTCGCCTGGCGTCACGGGGCGACCCTTGTCGTCGCCCCGCGCCTAGTGGTGCGATCGGGCATCGATTTCGGCCCGTGGCTGCTGGCGCACGGGATCACGGTCGTCTCGACCGTCCCGACGCTGGCCGCGCTCTGGGACGACACCGTCCCTGCCGGTTTGCGATTGGTGATTCTCGGCGGCGAGGCCTGTCCCGACGCCCTCGCCTGGAGGTTGGCGGCGCACTGCACGGTTTGGAACACTTACGGACCGACCGAGGCGACCGTCGTGTCAACCGCTGCGCGCATGGCGGTCGGACAGCCTGTCGGGATCGGCCAGCCGCTACCCGGGTGGGAGGTCGCCGTTGTTGACGAAGGCGGCCGCGCGGTCCGGACTGGTGAGGAAGGTGAGTTGGTCATCGCCGGCGTCGGGCTCGGCCGCTATCTCGACGCCGAACTCGACGCGGAGCGTTTCGCGCCCCTGCCTTCGTGCGGTTGGGGACGCGCCTATCGGACCGGCGACATCGTTCGTGAGACATGCGACGGCCTGGTATTCATCGGCCGGCGCGATGGCCAAGTCAAGCTGGCAGGCCGCCGGGTCGAGCTCGGCGAGATCGACACGCAGCTGCTGGTTTTGCCCGGCGTGCGGGCCGCCGCGTCGGCTGTGCGAAGGACCCCGAACGGTGCGCAAGTGCTCGTCGGTTATGTCTGCGGCGCCGTTGACCTGGAGCGCGCGCGTGCCCAGTTATCCACGCGACTCCCCGACACGCTCGTACCGGTGCTGGTTCCGATTGACCGACTTCCCTCAACGCGTGCGGGCAAGATCGACCGCGATGCGTTGCCCTGGCCGGTGGCAACGGTGCAAGACGCGTCAGTGCTCACTGAAACGGCGGCGTGGCTTGCGGAGCACTGGAAGGCAGAGCTCGGGCCGTGGGCGCTCTCTGGCGACAGCAACTTCTTCGAGTTGGGCGGGACATCGATTGCCGTCGCCCGACTCGTCTCGACGCTACGCACACGGTTTCCCAGCGCAGCCGTTGCCGACGTCTATGCCAATCCACGCCTGGGCGACTTAGCCCGACGCCTCGAAGAGTTGGCGCCCGCTCCCCCGCCACGAGACGACGCGCCTTCCGCTCAACGTCGAGGATGGACGGCCGCGCAGCTTGGGGGCGTCATCATCGTCTTGGCGCTTCGTGCGCCTGTTGTGATCCTGGCCCTACTGGCCTACAACAACATCACCGGCGGGGTCTCGGGACCGCATGCGCCGTGGGTCTGGTTAGCGGCAACCTGGCTGGTCCTCGTGAGCCCTCCCGGCCGTGCCGGAATGTTGATTGTCCTTCGGCGGGTCCTCCTGCGGGATCTCTCCCCTGGGCGGTATCCGCGCTACGGATCTCTCGCCCTGCGCGTGTGGTTCGTCGGGCAGGTCGCTAGCGCGTACCGCTTACAGAGTCTCGCCGGTACACCCTGGGCGACACGCTACGCGCGGCTGTCCGGCGCGACTGTCGGCGACGACGTCTATCTCGGCACGCTTCCGCCACCCACGGCCCTCATTTCCGTAGGCAACGGTGCCACGGTCGAGAGTGGTGTCGATCTGCACGGCTGGTGGTTTGAAGGGCGACATCTGGTGATCGGGACTGTCGCGATCGGCGACCGTGCCCGCGTCGGAGCGCGCAGCGTGCTTATGCCCGGGTCACACATCGGAGCGGACGCCGAGGTCGAGGCTGGAAGCGTCGTCGATGGTGTCGTTCCTGCGGGCGAACGCTGGCAAGGGTGTCCAGCGCGGCGGATGAACGTTGAGAACGAAGGGCGGTGGCCTGAGCATGCTCCTCCCGCCGTGCATTCCCGTCGATGGCGCTACATGTACGCCGTCGGGTTGACCGCCCAAGTTGCTCTCCCAGCGGCCGTTGCGCTGCCGGCTTTGGCAATCTTCGCTCAGATAGATGGCGCCTCCCATCTCGCATCCTGGA
>JAFASB010000131.1 GCA_019244985.1 Acidimicrobiia bacterium
CCGGAGCGCTGCGTCTCCACCGCGCTCATGCGCCCGCCGCCCTCCGAGCCCGGCGGCGCTCGAATTGCCACACGCCAAAGGCGGCGGCTCCGCTGAGCAGCGCAAGCCACAGGAAGACGGGGAGGACAGCCCCGGCCAGGCGGGACAGGGCGCCGAGCGTCCTTTTCAACGCACCACCGAGACCGCCGTTCGTATGCGACGTCGGAATCGATCCGATGGCGTCGGCGGGCAAGAGAAGCGACGGCGACGACGAGCGGGGCGCCGGAGCAACGGCGGGCGCGACGGTCGTCCCCACGCCGGCGAGGCCAGCCCCGAATACGCCCGAGGGCACGGCCGGCGCCGCGCTTGTCGCAGCAGCAGTCGCGGCGGCCAACGTCGGCACCGCGCCCTGCTGCGCCTGGACGGCGTCGGCCGCGGTCAACGTGTAGGTCGCGAGCGAGCCGAGCCCGTCCGCTGCGGTCAACGGCAGATAGCCACCGGGAAGCTGTCCCGCGCCGTCACCGGGCGTTTGGCCGTCGGTGGCCGCGAACCGGAGCACCTGGGCGTAGTGGCTGGCGTCGCTGGCCGGGAGGCCCTTGGTCGGTATCTGGGCGTAGACGACCATCGCACCTGGATAGGCGCTGCTACCGGCGTCGGCGTGCAACGCCGAGTACGGCATGGACCAGGTGTTGCTCTTGGCGTCGGGCCGCAAGAGCGAAGCGGCGGCGCGCAACGACGTGAGGTCCGGTGTCACGAACGAGCGGCCGGTCGTGGAATTGAACTTGGTCGGCGCGGAGGGCGCCACGCTCGTCTCGAGCGACGCCGCGGCCAGGCCGAAGCGCGCGGCATCGCCGAGTGACGTGACGCCGAGCATGAACCGGAACCCGGGCGTCTGGCGGCCGAGCGCCACCAGCTTCTCCCCCGCGCTCGTGCCCTCGGCGACCTGCTGACACACGGTCTGGGAGTTGGCGAGGGCGAACTCCATCGCCTGTGAGATGCCGGCCAGTCGTGGCATCGGAGCTGCGACCAGCGGGAGGTACGGCACCGGGTCGTTGTAGAGGCAGTCGTTGGTATCCGACGCGTACAGCTTCTTCGGCTCGAAGGAGTCGAGCAGGGGCCATGAGTTCTTGGGCAGGTCGATGCCCTTGTAGTTGGGGTTGACGACCATCCCCCACGGATCAGGGCTCCCGTCGAGCCACGCCCGCGCCTCGGGATCGTTCGTGATGTACGACGTCAGCGCCTGCAGCACATCGGAGTCGCTCGAAAGGGACAGAAGCGTCGAGGCGCTCTGGGAGGCGGGGACGCCTTGGGTGATCCCGGGGTTCAGGGCAACGAACTCGGGGTCACTCGACATCTCGAGCGGGTTCTTGGACAGGGCGGGGTACTCCTGTTGGACACCGTTGATGGCCGGATAGGACTCGGTCAGGAGCTTGGCCAAGAGCCGGGGCGTCAAGCGGAGTGTGGCGACCGGTTTGCCATTGGCGTCGTCGACGGCGAAGGCAATCGCAAATCCGGTGAAGGCCACCGGCGCGCTGACGACAGGTTTGGAGAAGCCGGCGTCGGGAACGGCGCTCGCGTACGCGGCCTCGATCCCACCGGTGTCGACGAGATTGCGCGCCTGAGGCTCGGGCGTCTGCACGTGCTTGACCTTGAACAGCTTGGGATCCAGGCAGAAGTGCGGCGCCCACTGCAGCGCGGCCTGTGTCATCAGCTCGGACCCGTAGATATCGACCTCGTCGCCTTTGCTCACAACATCGCATGAGTTCGACGGCGGCGAGAACGTGAGCGGGACGCTCAGCCGGTTGCGCCAGTTCGACGCAGACCACCAGAGCAACCCGCTCACGGCGACGTCCTCTCGCCCCGCTGGCGACACGACCTGCCCGGGCTGGAACTGACCGCTGGCGCGGCAGAGGGTGTCGGCATCAGACACCTGCGAACCCTGCGGGCGGTCGCCGGGAGGCACTGAAGCGCCGACCGCATCACAGCTGATGCCCATGATGGGCACGACCACCAACGAACAGGCCACGGTGTTCGAGCACCCGAGGGACGCATTGTTCTCTGCCGTCCACACATCGAATTTGGCGCTCCCCGTCCCATCCCGCTGCGTGACACCGAATGTTTCGTTGCTGGGAAGAGACAGGCCGCCGACGTTGGCGGCTTCGGGCGCCATGCCCGCACAGCCGCCGACACCGCCGGGATAGAGCTTGCCACCGACAGCGTCGAACGGCACCCAGCGCTCGGCGGGAGCCGGGCTCGAACACGCCTGCGGGCGCGGCGAGGGCGCGCCGACGACCGCCGTGCGTTGAGCGGGCGGCGCGTAACGGTCGACACGCCACGGCGGGAACGCCGTGTTGTAGGCGCTCTGGAACCGCTCCTGGGAGGTCGCTGTCCAGCACGTCGATGGATCCAGCTGCGCAGCCCCGACGTCGGCCCCGCGGCACTCGAGCAACACGACGGGATACTCCTCCTGGCTGGCGTCGCCCGAGTTCTGGTCTGCGACGATGCCCCCGGTGGGGTGGGCGCCAGTCCAGCGCACATCGATCTGCTGGAAGCTTCGAAGGTTCGTGACCTGGCTCACCGACACTGCGACGTTGCGGGTGTCGACGACGTCGTCCGCACCGTTGACGAGGTGGTTGCGGGTCACCGTCTTGGTCACGGTCACGCCGGTCGACGCACCCGACGCCAGCGAGAAGCTCGCCGCAGCCGCGCCTGACGCGACCACGGCGGTCAACGAGACGATTCCTGCGATACGGCGCCCCCTCATGCCGCTGCCCTCCGACGGGCGAACCGGCGTACGAGCAGCGTCGGGGCCACGAGCACGGCGAGGAGCAGGGCGGCGGCCAAGCCCATCAGCACCTTGGTCAACAACGAGTCGCCAGAGGGCGAGACGTGCCCGGGGATATCGGCCGAACCGCTACGAGCTCCGAGGCCCACCGCGAGCGCGTCACCGGGATGGAGGGCCGCATCGGTCGCCGCTGCAGCGGCTGTCGAGGCGTTCGGCCCGCCGGCCGCCGCGCCAGCGGCGCCCGCCGCTCCGGTAGCACCCGGACCACCGGCGCCACTTCCGAGCCTGGCCGCGGCAGCGGCGCCGCCCTTGGCGATCGCGGCGGTGAGGGCGTCGCCGCGGCCCGCGGCCGCATCGGTGCACGGACCCTGGCCGCTCTGATCACACGGCGGCGGCATGGGCGCGATCTCAGCGAGGTAGTTACGGTTGGGCTGGCCGGCGATGAACGTCGGGTTGTTACAGGTGGAGACGTCGCGCTGGCTCAGGTCGACGCCGGGATCAGCCTGGTGCAGCTTGCCGATCTGCTGGAAGCCGGCCTGCACCAAGTTGATCGGCAAGGGTGAGTAACCGATCGGGCCCATCTCCTTCTGGCCATCGCAGATCGAGTAGTAGAGGAAGTCGGCCAGCGTCTGACGTTTCGCGGTCGTCATCTTGGAGTCGTCGGGGGCGGTCGGCTCGACCATGTACGAGTACGACGACAGCGGGTACGTCCGGGCGTCGTTGTAGACGTAGACCTGGCTCAGATCCTGCAGCAGGTAGTTCTGCGAGCTCTGGTCCTGGTTGATGACCGCCCGCGTGAGGGCGACGGCCACATTGAACTGCGACGGCAGCGTGAAGTAGCCGGCCGCATTGCCGATCTTGGCGACCGGGTAGTTCTTGCCCAGCGCGTAGGAGTACTCGTCATAGCCGATGGCGCCGTTGGCCGCCGCCGAAGCGACGAAGTTCATCACGCCGTCCGAGCCGCTCTGGGCGATCGCGCTGCCCTGGCGCGGGTAGTACTCGGTGAGACCGGCGTGGCCCGAGAACGGTCGCCAGATGTCGGGGAACAGCTTGTCCATGTAGTCGGTGAAGTGGGCGCTCGAGCCCGAGCCCTCCGAGTGGACGACCGGGATGATCGGAAGCGACGGAAGGGCCTGGCCGTTGTTGTCGGCGGTGATCGCCGGGTCGTTCCAGTTGGTGATGTGGTTGGTGAAGATCAGCGCCAGCGTGCGGCCCGAGAGGCGAAGGTTGCGCACCAGCTGGCCCCGGACCCGAACCTGGTACGGAAAGGCCGTGCCACCCGAGACGATCGGGAGATAGGCGAAGGCGCGGCCCTGAGAAGTGTCCGAGTCGCCTGTCACCGGGTCGGTGCCCTGGTAGCCGATCTCGGTGACGGCGAAGTCGCTCGTCCGATAGCCGAAGTCCTTGCGGCCCTGGGCGCTGCCGCTGGCGGTGAACACGACCTGCAGGCCGTTGGACTGCACGTCGGCGATCCACTGGTTCATGGCATTCGCGCTCCAGCTCGAACCCGACCCCTGGATGAGGGCGTGGCTGGCGGCGGCCCGCGCCGGAGCCGCCGTCGTCGCCGTGGCCGCGACTGCGGCGATCACCACTGCGACCGCGAACAGGAGACGCAGCGACTTCACCGCGCCACCTGCCGGTCGCGGGCGAGGAACCGGGCGGCGACGAACAGCACGAGGACGAGGGCCACAAGAAGCGCCGCCGCGCCGTAGCCGCGCGTGATGTAGGCCGGCTCGCCGCTCCGCACCGAGCTGAAGATGAACAGCGGCAGAGAGTTCATCGGGTTGTGGAAGGGGTTCTTGTTGAAGAAGGTCGATGCGCCCGAGACGATCAGCAAGGGCGCCGTCTCGCCGGCGATACGGGCGATGCCGAGGATGAGCGAGGTCACCAGTCCGGCGCGCGCGGTGGGCAGCACGACGCCCTTCACCGTCTGCCAGTGCGACGCGCCGAGAGCGAGGCTGGCCTCGCGCAGGCTGCTCGATACGAGCTTCAGCACCACTTCGGCAGAGCGGGCGATGACCGGCGTCATCGTGACCGCCAACGCAAGGGAGACGGCGAAGCCGTCGCGCTCCCAATGGAAGCCGATGATCAGCACCGTGTACACGAACAACCCGGCCAGCACGTCGGGCAGCGCAGTCATGGCCTCGACGACGGTGCGCACGGCGTCGGTGAGCCGGCCTCCGACTTCGGTCATGTACACGGCGGTGGCGACGCCGAGAGGCAGGGCGATGGCGACGGCGATGGCAATCTGGATCAGCGTCCCGACCACGGCGTGGAGGACGCCGCCCTGGGTCAGCGGCGAGGTCGGCCGCACGCCCGCCATGTCGTGTGTGTAGAAGTTCAGGTGATGGAGGGCAGGCCAGCCCTTCACGAAGATGAAGACGATTGTCGCCCCCAGTGCGAGGCCCACGAGCGTGGCGCCCCCAGTGACGACGGCGGCCCACACCCGATCGACGACGATCGGCCCAGGGTTCGAGACACCGCTGACGAGCGCGTAGAGGGTGACGAAAGCGAGGTACCAGCAGACGACGAACCCGACGGCTCCGCTGAGGGAGAACACGCGCTCGTACAGGACCCACACCAATGCGACCGAGCCGACCGCCGCTCCCAGCAGCGACGCGCGATCGTCGAGCGTGCGCGCCGACGTCCGGCGCGGGATGTCGGCCGTGAGCTCCTCAGACGTCAGTGCCTGCACCAGTCCTACTTCGGTTGACGAACACGGCGGCGACGGTGTTGACGCTCAGCGTCATGAGGAACAGGACGAAGCCTGCTGCCAACAGGGCCGACAGCTGCGACGGGGTGGCCTCGCCGAACCGACCGGCGATGAGGGCGGAAGTGGTCATCGTCCCAACGGTGAGGACGCGGAACTTGATCTCGAACGCCGGCGAGATGATCAGCAGGACAGCGATCGTCTCGCCCAGCGCCCGCCCGAGGGCGAGCATCGTCCCGCCGATGACGCCACGCCGCCCGAACGGGAGCACCACTGATCTGATCACACCCCACCTCGTAGCGCCCAAGGCCGCGGCGGCCTCACGCTCACCCAAGGGCGCCTCCGAGAAGACAGCGCGCATGATGGCGCAGGCGAGGGGGATGACCATGAGCGAGACGGCGATCCCTGCGATGAACGCCGACGCCGTGAACTTGGACTGCGCCCACGCCGCCGCGTGCGGGTCGGTGTCCACCCGGAAGATCGGGATCCAGGAGGCGTACTCGCTGAGCCATCGTGCGATGTAGATGAGGTGCGGCTGTAAGAAGGCGAACCCCAGCAGGCCGTAGATGATGCTCGGCACGGCTGCCATGAGGTCGACGAGAGAGACGAGCGTCGTGCGTAGCCGTGCTGGGGCGTATTCGCTGATGAAGAGGGCGGTGAGAAACGCAAGCGGGAATCCGATGGCCAGCGCGATGAGCGCCACCTCGACGGTGCCGACCAGGACGGCCGCAAGGCCCACGATGTCGCGCTCGGGTAGCCAGCGGGTCTCGGTGAAGAAGCTGAGGCCGTAGCGCTGCAGCGTCGGGAACCCCTGGTAGCCGAGGAAGCCGCCGATGCACAGGATGAGAAGGAGCACGACCAGGCCGACGGTTCGGGCGCTGGCATGAAAGACGCGATCGTGCCCGACGAGACCCTCGTCGATCGCCCGGGGTTCGTCGACGTCGAGGTCGGCCTCCGGGTTCGGCGCGATTGCAACAGGCACAGCGTCAGCCGAAGCGACCGTTGACGTAATCCATCGTCCGTTCGTCCGTCGGTGCCTCGAAGATCTGGGTGGTCGGCCCTGACTCGACGACGACGCCGGGCTTGCCTGCCTCGGCGAGGAAGAAGGCGCTCTGCTGGGAAACGCGAAGCGCCTGCTGCATGTTGTGGGTGACGATGACGACCGTCATCTCATGGGCGAGCTCTTGGATCGTCTTCTCGATGTAGAGCGTCGACGTCGGGTCGAGCGCAGAGCACGGTTCGTCCATCAGCAAGACGTCGGGGTCGACGGCCAGCGAACGGGCAATGCAGAGCCGCTGCTGCTGGCCACCCGACAACGCGCCACCCGGCCGGTCGAGCCGATCCTTGACCTCGTCCCACAGCCCGGCGCGTCGCAACGAGCGTTCAATCACCTCAGCGCGGCTCGCCCCCTTGAGCCGCACGCCAGTGAGCTTCGGGCCGGCGATGACGTTCTCGCCGATCGACATGGCCGGAAACGGGTTCGGCTTCTGGAAGACCATGCCGATGCGGCGCCGAGTCTCGGTGACGCGCTCCCCCGCCGCGTACACGTCGACGCCGTCGAGGCGTACCTCGCCCGCCATCTTGGCCGTGGGCGTCGATTCATGCATCCGATTGAGGATGCGGAGGAAGGTGGATTTCCCACAGCCCGACGGCCCAATGAGCGCGGTCACACTCGCGTTCGGGAAGGTCAGCGACACCCGTTCGAGCACCTTGTGGTCACCGAACCAGGCCGAGACGCGTTCAGCTTCGAGATGGGCAGCCGATCGCGTACGGGGCTGCGCGGCGTCGACCGAGGGGCGCCGGCCGGTGAGGACGCCGAGCGCGCTCATCGAATGGCCCTCATACGGCGACGCCGGGAACCCGAGACCATCGCGAGGCCGAGCACGACCAGGGACAGTGCGCCGGTGACGAGCCCCCTGATCTGTGCCCCCGCGAAGGCCAGTGGGGCGCTCGAAGTCGCAGGCGTCGCGCCCGTCCCCGGTGATGCGACGGTTCCCGTCCCTCCACCGCCCGTCGACCCGCCGCTCGTGGTCGAGGCGGCGATGGTGAACGGATAGGTATCCGTCACCGACGCCCCCGACAACGTCAGAGTGTGCGACCCGGCGGCCAGGTCACTTGGAAGCGTGACGGTGGCGAGGACCGAGCCACTGCCGTCAGCGGTGACCGTCGTCAGCGTGACGGGCGTCGAATGGACCGTGATCGTCACCGACTCGTTGGGAGTGAAGCCCGACGCCGACAGGTGGAGCTGTTGGCCGGGCGTCAGCGTGGCGTTCTGCGCCAACGAGTTGCCCGCCGAATCGGTGACGCCGACGGAGCCGCCGGGTGCGGTCGTCGTGGTGGTTCCCGTCGCGATCGTCGT
>JAFASB010000188.1 GCA_019244985.1 Acidimicrobiia bacterium
CCGTCTCGATCCCACCCCATATCCCTTCGCGCGCCCTTGCACGTCTCTGGACAGGTGATCGGCGGTCCGTCAACGCCGCTTTAGCCGCGAGGTTCGGGATAGGTCGATCGAACTAACTCGGGAAAATGGCTCACCTCCTCCTATCTGCAAGCCGATGCTCTTTCGGACCGCAAGGGGGGACTCCGCGGCGTCGCGGGGTCCCGAACCAGTGAGGTGTGGGAGTGGGAAATCGACGGACAATGATCTTGATCGTCGCCGTGGTAGTGGCGCTCGTGGCCGCCGGCGCGATCTACAGCTATCTGAACTCGGTTCAGGACCGGGCGTACAACAACGCCAAGCTGGTCAAGGTTTACAGGGTCGACAAGGACGTCAAGAAGGGTCTCCCTGGTGAGCAGGCCATTGACCAGGAATACGTGAAGTCCGGCGATATTCCACAGCAATACCGTCCCACCACCGCACTCACCGATATCAACGCCATTCGCGGCAAGGTCGCGCTGAACGACCTCTCCTCGGGTCAGATCGTCGTCGACGGGATGTTCGTCGAGCCTCGTGTTGCCCAGGTGTCTTTCGCCCAGCGGATCCCTGCCGGGCAGGTCGCGGTGACGATCTCGGTCGACTCGATCCACGGCGTCGCCGGTCTGGTCGTTCCGGGAGACCAGGTGAACATCCTGGCCAACGCGCCCGACGGGACCCGGTACCTCTTCCAGAACGTCAACGTTCTCGCCATCGGCAACACGCCGGCGCCCCAGCCCGGCGACACCACGACGGCATCGACGATTCCGACGGGCGGCGGGAGCGGGCTGATCACCTTCGCTGTACCTCCGCTGGCGGCAGCGAAGATATCGGTCGCGAACAACGTCTACCTCACGCTCGTGCCGCCGGGGAACCAGCCGGTGCCCGTGCCTGCGGTGAACCCGAACTCGCTGTTCAGCGGACCGCTGACTCCCTACGCGTAGGGCGAGAGGGAGACGGCTACGCTGAGTTTCGTCGATAGCTTCGAAGACCGCCCCTCAGTCGCCGTCATCGACGGCAACAACAAGCTGCGTACCCGGCTCGCTATGCAGTTGAGCGAGTCGGTGGCAGCCGCGTCCTTTCCCACCATCGACGCGATGGAGGAGAAGGTCGACCCGGGAGGTCCCCTGATCGTTGTGTTCGGGCCGTCCTACGCGACGGCAGCCGGGCTCAAGGATGTGCGCGACATGACTCGCAACCATCCCGAGATCGCCGCAATCATGGTGGTCGAGGAACTGACGACGCAGATGCTGCAGCAGGCACTGCGCGCGGGGGTGGCCGACGTGGTCGCCGCACCCTCCGACAGCGGCCAGCTCCTCGAGGCCGTCGAGCGGGTGGGAGAGACCCTGAGCGTTGTTCCATCGGCGCCGACGCGCGCCGAAGCTGGTGGCGCCGAGGGTCGGATGATCAGCGTGTTCTCCACCAAGGGCGGCGCGGGCAAGTCGGTTGTGGCGTCGAACCTCGCCGTGATCCTCGCCCGGCAGTCCAACGCGCCGGTCGCACTCGTCGACGCCGACCTGCAGTTCGGCGATGTGGCGGTGATGATGAAGCTCACGCCGCAGCACACGGTCGTCGACGCGGTGGCGTCCATCAACCGGCTCGACGCGCCGCTCCTGCAGAGTCTTCTCGTGCGGCACGAGCCGAGTGGTCTCTACGTCCTCCCGGCCCCAGTCGAACCCGCCTTTGCGGACCAGGTGAGCGGCGCCGACATGGTCCGGATCGTCAAGGTGCTGCAGTCGTTCTGCGCCTACCTGGTCATCGACACCCCTGCCCACTTCAACGACGTCGTGTTGGCACTGCTCGAGGAGAGCGACGACATCCTCTTGATCTCCGGAATGGACATTCCGAACATCAAGAACGTCAAGCTCGGTCTCCAGACTCTGCGCCTCCTGAATATTCCTGTGTCGAAGCTGAAGCTTGTGCTCAACAGGTCCAATTCGAAGGTAAAGCTCGACATCGGAGAAGTCGAAAGAACTCTTCAGATGAAGGCTGACGCGCTGATCCCGAGCGACATCCTGGTGCCCCAGTCGGTCAACAAGGGCGTTCCCGCCGTGATCGACGCTCCCAAGTCGGGGGTCTCCAAGAGTCTGGAGCAGCTTGCCGGTCTCTTCGCCGATAGCAGTCAGGGCAGACGAGCTCGCCGATAGAGGCGCGAGAGGGAACTGAATATGTCGCTTACCAAGCGTCTTCATGAAGTGCGCACGCCCGCGGGCGGGCCCAGTCGACGGGACCCCGTTCTCGACGATCTCAGGCAGAAGATTCATCACCATCTGATCGACGAGCTGGGGCCGCTCCTCTACGACCGTCGCATCAGCGAGGATGATCTCCGCGTCCGCGTTACCGACCAGCTCCAGCGCGCCCTCCAGAAGGAGAAGGCGCCGCTGTCGGCTGCCGACCGCGCCCAGCTCATCCAGGACGTCTCCGACGACATCCTCGGCTACGGCCCGATCGACCGGTATCTCAAGGAAGAAGAGATCACCGAAATCATGTGCAACGGGCCGCACAGCATCTACGTGGAGCGCGGCGGCAAGCTCGAGCCCGTCGCGGCCCAGTTCGTCGACGAGGACCACCTGCGCCGGATCATCGACAAGATCGTCGCGCAGGTCGGCCGCCGCATCGACGAGGCAACCCCCATGGTCGACGCTCGCCTCCCGGATGGTTCCCGCGTCAACGCCGTCGTGCACCCGCTGGCGATCGGCGGGCCGTTCATGACGATCCGTAAGTTCGCCACCGATCCCTACACGGTCGAGGACCTGATCGGGTTCGGCACGATGAATGCCGCTACCGCCCGTTTCCTCGAGGCGTGCGTCATCGGCCGGCTGAACGTGATCGTCTCCGGCGGTACCGGCACCGGTAAGACGACCACCCTCAACGTGCTGTCGTCGTTCATCCCTGACGACGAGCGCATCGTCACCGTCGAGGATGCCAAGGAGCTCCAACTCCACCAGGACCACGTGCTGCCGATGGAAGCCCGGCCGCCCAACATCGAGGGCAAGGGCCAAGTCACCATCCGCGACCTGGTCCGCAACTCGCTGCGTATGCGTCCCGACCGCATCGTCGTCGGCGAGGTCCGCGGCGGAGAAGCGCTCGACATGCTCCAGGCCATGAACACCGGCCACGACGGCTCGATTACCACGGTCCACTCCAACAGCCCACGCGACTCGCTCTCCCGCATCGAGACCATGACGCTGATGGCCGGCTTCGATCTCCCGATCCGGGCGATTCGTGAGCAGATGGCGTCGGCCCTCGACCTGATCGTGCACCTGACCCGTCTCCGTGATGGCACCCGGCGCATCACCCACATCACCGAGGTGCAGGGCATGGAGGGCGACGTGATCACGATGCAGGACATCTTCCTGTTCGACTTCGGCATGGGGATCGATCCGAACGGCCGATTCAAGGGTCATCTCAAGGCGACCGGTATCCGGCCGCGGTTCGCGGAGAAGCTCGCCGACCTCGGCGTCAAGCTGGGCGCCGAGCTGTTCGCCACCCAGGCGGCAGCGGCCAAGCGTCCCGCGGGACGGCGGTAACACCGATGCTGAAGCGCCTGTTGGTCGCCCTCGCCCTCGTGCTCGCCGTCGTGGCGGGTGGGGCGGGCGCTGCCCATGCCGACGACCTCTTGGTCAAGAAGGTCGACACGAGCAAGTTTCCTCAGGTCACCGTCTCGGCTCAGCTCAACGGAGCGCCGGCCGACCTCTCGAAGGTCGTCCTTCGCGAGAACGGCGTGTTGATCAACAAGTTCGACGCCGTGCCCCTCGGGCGCACGAACACCCCCGTCGGCGTCGTGCTCGTGATCGATACATCGGGGTCGATGAATCAGAACGGCAAGCTCGATGCCGCGAAGGCGGCGGCTCGACAGTTCGTCAACAGCAAGCAGCCCAACGACCAGATCGCCCTCGTCAGCTTCAACAGTCAGCCGCGCGTGCTCGTGAACTTCACGTCGGACGCCAACGCCCTGCTCAACGGGATCAACGGGTTGGCCGCGACCGGGGAGACTGCGCTCTGGGACGCGGTGCACACCGGAGTGGGCCTTTACGGCGATCACCCGAACCTCGAGCCCAACCTGGTCATCATCAGTGACGGCAAGGACACGGTCTCGACCGGCAACTTCAACCAGGCCAAGAGTGCGGCGCAAGGCGCGCACGCGACCGTCTACGCCGTCGGTCTTACCGGTGGCGACTTCGACGGCGCTGCCCTGCAGGACCTCACCAGCTCGACGCAGGGCCAGTACGCCCAGACTGCCGATCCCGCGCAGCTCACGACCCTGTTCAGCCAGGTCCAGCGGTCACTGCAGAACCAGTACCAGGTGACGTACACGTCGACCGCCCAGGGAGGCACTCTCGACATCTCGCTCGCCTTCGGTGCTGCGCAGGCGACGGCCAGCGTCAACGCCGGCGGCGTCACCCAGGGTCCGAGCACCCAGCCTCAAACGGTCGATCCCAGCAGTGGCGTGCTCGGATTCCTCGGCGGCAGCCTCGGCAAGTGGATGGGAGTCCTGCTCGGCCTCGTTGCAGCCGGGCTCCTGGCCTACGGGCTGATTCTGCTCTTCGCGCGGGAGCGCTCGACGCTCGAGACGGCCCTCCAGCCTTACACGGAGGGTGGAGGTGGCGACGCGGGCGGCGACGATTACTACGAGGACAACGCCGACCGCGGTGTGTTCAGCGACTCCGCGATCATGCAGCGAGCGCTTGACCTCACGACCCGCATCGCTGAGGACCGGGGCGTCCTGGCGAAGGCTGAAAACATGATGGAGCAGGCCGACCTGCCCCTGCGGGCCGCCGAGGCGTTGTTCTTCTACGTGGCCGGCGTGGCGGTGCTGACCCTCCTGATAGCCGTCCTCAGCCGATCGATCTTCGCCACCCTCGCCACGTTGATCCTGACGCTGCTGCTTCCGCCCGGTGTCCTGCAGTTTCTCGCCGGCCAGCGCAAGCGCAAGTTCCAAGCGCAGCTTCCCGACATGCTGCAGCTGATCGCCGGCAGCCTCCGCGCCGGCTACTCGCTGCTGCAGGGGGTCGAGGCCGTCGCCCAAGAGGTCTCCGAACCGATGGGCGGCGAGCTACGGCGTGTGCTTGCCGAGGCCCGCCTCGGGCGCACGCTCGAGGAGTCGCTCGACGACATGGCGGAGCGGCTCGCGAGTCGTGACTTCGCATGGGCGGTCATGGCGATCCGTATCCAACGAGAGGTCGGCGGCAACCTGGCCGAGCTTTTGTCCACGGTCGCCGAGACGATGATCGCCCGGGAGCGTCTGCGCCGCGAGGTGCGGGCCCTCACCGCCGAAGGGCGTATCAGCGCCATCATCGTCGGCCTGCTGCCGATCGGCCTTGGCATCGTGATGTACAGCATGAACCGCGAGTACATGAACGTCTTGCTGCACGACGGGTTCGGCCAGACCCTCCTCATCGGCGCCATCCTCATGGCCGGGGTCGGCTTCTGGTGGATGAAGAAGACCATCGAGATCGACATCTAGGGACCTGAGCATGCTTGCCATCACCTTCATCGCCGTCTTCCTCTCGATCTGCCTCGCTGTCTATGCCATCGCCGGCACGGCCGAGGAGAAAGCGACGATCCGCGAATCGCTGCGCCAGCTGGGCGGCTACGAGATCGACAATGAGCGCGACCGCGAATTGCTCGACCCCCTTCGCCAGCGGGCGGTCATGCCCGTCGTCAACTGGTTCACCGGCATCGGGCGTCGTCTGACGCCCGTCGGATACGTCGACGGCATCCGCCGCAAGCTCACGCTCGCCGGCGACTTCTCTCCCCAGAACCTCGACCGGTTCCTCGCCATTCGCGTGGTGACACTGGCCCTCATCCCTGTGTGGGCCCTGCTCGCCTTCGGCCTTCTCAGCACGCTCGGGAACTCGAGTCGCCTCGGCGTCTTCCTGCTCCTGACGCTCGGGTCGGTCCTCGGCCCCGACGCCATCCTCAACCGCAAGGTTGCCGAGCGCCAGCACGAGATCCAGGTGCGTCTCCCGGACATCCTGGACCTGTTGACGATCAGCGTGGAAGCCGGCCTGGGTTTCGAGCAGGCCCTCGACCGCACGATCGCGGCAGTGCCTGGCCCCCTCTCGGAGGAGTTCGCTCGCATGCTCGGTGAGGTGCGGGCGGGCGCCAGCCGTGCCGACGCCATGCGGGCGATGGACGAGCGCATCGACGTACCCGAGGTCCGTTCGTTCGTGCTCGCCATCCTGCAGGCCGACACGTTCGGCGTCTCTATCGGCCGGGTGCTGCGGGCGCAGGCCGACGAGATGCGGATCAAGCGTCGTCAGCTGGCCCAGGAGCAGGCCCTCAAGGCCCCCGTCAAGATGCTGTTCCCGATGGTGTTCTGCATCTTCCCGGCTCTGTTCGTCGTCGTCATCGGGCCCGCAATCATCAACATCTCCAAGGGCTTCAAGTAGAGCCACCCATGCGGGTCATCGCCGCCGCCGCGCTGGCGCTGGCGTGGGCAGCCACTTGGCAGCCCGCGAACGCGCAGCCGGCTCCGCCAGCTACAGCGCGTCTCCAGACGCCGCTTGTCGTCGTCGCCGCGCCCGACGCACCCGCCTGGGTTCGCTTCCTGCGGGCCAGCGGGGCGGCGGCGCGAGAGGGAACGCTCGCCGAGGCGCTGAAGCGGCCGGCCGCAGTCATCACCGGTTCGACGAAGCTCTCGGAAGCACAACTCGATCAGGTGAAGAGTGCGGTCAGCGGAGGCGAGCGCGTCGTGTCTCCGAACGACGCCGTCCTCGACGCGGTCGGCATCGGTCGCACCCCGGCCCGCACGGTCACGTCGGCGACGATGCAAGGGCTCACCGGTCCGGCCCGCTGGGCGCCCGCGGTCTCCGTGCGCCCCCTCGAAAGTGCATCGGTGCTCCCGGTGGCGACCGGCGACGGTGGCGCCGTCGTTGCCGGCTACCGCGACGTGGGCCGAGGGCGCCTGCTCGCCCTCGGCGTCGATCCGCTCGGTGACGGCCGGGACGGTCATGAGCTCCTGCCCGGCATCGGCCGGCTGGCGTCGTCGTTCACCGGCGCCGATTACGGCCCGACCCGCACCGGTGCCGACGTGTACCTCGATCCCGGCAGCCTCCACAACGGCGTCAGCGGTACGCCCGCGGAGCTGGCCCGCACGCTGGCCGGTGCGCGCGCCGTCCATGTGGCGGGCTGGAACGGTGACAACCGGGACCCGAAGTTCGACTACGACTACCAGGCGCTGATCGACGCCCTGCACGCGCGGGGGATCCTCGTGTACGCATGGTTGGAACCGCCGTTCGTGAGCGAGCGCTTCTGGCTGGACCACCCGGAGTGCCGAGAGAAGACGGCGACGGGCCACGACGCCATCGGTGACTGGCGACGCCTCATCGCTCTCGAGGATCCGACGTGCTTCCAGCTGGCACTGCCGGTGTACACCCACGTCGTGTCGGGCTTCGCCTTCGACGGCGTCGACGTCGCCGAGCTCTATTTCGAGCCCCCGATCGATCCCAAGAACTACACGCCGTTCCATCCGTCGGCGCTCGCGCAGTTCGGACACAGTCCGACCGCCGACCCTGCGGGCTTCAGGGCCTTCCGCACACGGCTGGTCACCGATCTCAACCGCAAGCTGTTGCAGGTACTCAACGGTCTGCCGAACGCCAAGCAGCTCGACTTCAAGATGACCGTCGTCGACAACAAGCTCGACCCCGCCTTCGGCGACCAGGTCGGCAGCGACATCGACGCTTTGGCCCAGGTCGCCCGCGAGAACGGCGCCGCCCTCCAGGTCGAGGACCCGTTCGTGCTGTGGACACAGGGACCGCTGCGCTATGACACGTTGGTTCCACAATTGCAGGCGCTGATGCCCGCGGGTTTCGCGTATCCCGACGTGAACGTGGTGGACCGTGAGGCTGGCTACCCGACGTCGGCCATGACGGGCGCCGAGCTCGACCTGGCGATGTCGTCGGCGGCGCGGGTTGCCGGCTACGTGGCGCTCTATTCCGCGGGCACCGTGGGAACGGATGACATGGCGCACGTGCCGGCCGCGGTCGCAGGGTCGGCGGCGACGCTCGACAACGGAATCCAGGCGCACTGGACGGTCAATGTGTTCGCGCCCGGTGGATCGAGCTACCGCCGGCTTGCCGTCGACGGCAAGCGGTGGCCCGCGGGCGCCGGTGTCGCCGTCGTCCCGGCCGGCATCCACCGGCTGCAGTGGTCGACCGGCTCACGTGTTGGGCCCGGGCTCGTTCGCTTCACGGGCGAGCTGGGCACGGCGGCGGTGACGCGCACGTCGATGACCCTCAGGTATGACTCACGGGCGCCGGTCTTCGCGGTGGTCGACCGACGACCCGTCGACAGGGCCGCCCATGCGAATCCCGACGGCGGCTTCACGGTGCGCCTCCCGCCCGGGCGCCACACGGTGACGATGGGGTTCAGCTCCACTTCGGGCGAGGGGAAGGCCTCGGGTCCGCTCATCGCTGTCACGCTCGTGTTGCTCGGCGCGGTGACCGTGTCTTGGGTCACGGTGCGGGTTCGGTCCCGATGAGAGGCAGTGTGGACGACGGTGTCCCGAACGGGACTTTGGTCCCGACTTCCGGCGCGCAAGTCCCGATTCGCGTGACGATGACGCGCCTAGACACCATGATGGAACCGATGGCAATACGGGTGTTCCTTGTCGACGATCACGAGCTCGTGCGGATGGGTCTGCGCGACGCCGTCGCCGCCGAGGACGGCCTGCAGTTCGTCGGAGAGGCCGCCAGCGCCGCCGAGGCGGTCCAGGGCATGGCCGAGGCCGAGCCTGACGTTGCGGTCGTCGACGTCCGTCTCGGGCCCGACGAGGCGGACGGCATCAGCGTGTGCCGCGACGTGCGTGCCGCCCATCCCGAGACCCGGTGCCTGATGCTCACCAGCTATCCGGGAGACGAGGCGCTGTTCGACTCGATCATGGCCGGCGCCAGCGGGTACCTGCTCAAGGAGATCCCAGTCAACGATCTGCTCTCCGCCATCCGTCGGGTCGCCGCGGGGGAGAGCCTCATCGACCCGTCGATGACCGCCAGCGTCCTCGACCGGATCCGGGCGCCCATGAGCACGGAGAACGGTCGTAGCCGCAAGCCGCTGACACCGCAGGAGACGAACATCCTCGAGCTGATCGCCGACGGCAACACCAACAAGGAGATCGCACTACAGTTGGGGCTGGCCGAGAAGACGGTCAAGTACTACGTCTCCAACCTGTTGGCCAAGCTCGGCATGCATCGCCGCAGCCAGGCCGCCGCCTACGCCGCCCGCCTCAGCGAACGAGCCCGGGCCCGCAACTAACCGCGCGAGCCGGGTGTGGCACGGTGGTCGTCGTGGACCCGGCGTCGTGCCCAGATCGACTTGCCGTCTCGCTCGCCATCGCCCCTGAACTAGCCGTGCTCCGCTCGTAGGGCAGCGGCGACTTCGGCGGGTGAGGGCATCGCCGCGATCTCTGCGGCCACACGGTCCGACGCGCTGCCGTACACCGGTTCGCTGAGGACGCGGCGGAGCGCCGTCACGAGCGCCTCGCCGGTGACGTCGCCGGGCATGACCGTGATCGAAGCCTCGGCAACTGCCAGACGTCCGGCGATCGTGAAGTTGTCGGCGCTCTGGGGGAGTGCGACCGAGGGAAGGCCATGGGCGAGGATGCCGAAGGCCGTTCCGGCGCCGGCGTGGTGGATGGCGGCGGCGCAGTGGGGCAGCAGCTCGGCCTGGGGGATGAAGCGCTCGACGACGGCATTCGCAGGGAAGGGCGAAAGCTGCTGGGGATCGTTGTCGGTCCCGATCGTTGCGACCACATTCACTGGCTCGTCGCCCAGCGCGTCCAAGATCAGGCGGAAGACGTCGGGATTGTTGGAGAAGGTGCCCAGCGTGACGTACACGACGGGATCGCCTCGTCGTGGCAACTCGACCGTCAGCGGCTGCGCCGATGACGTCGGGAGGGCGGTCGAGCGCAGTTGCCGTGCGCCGGCGAGTGACGTCGCAGCACGATCGAGAGACGGCGGACAGATGGTCAGCGTCGTGCCGTTGTAGACGCCTGCCGACGGGGGAACGTCACGGCCGAACTCCCGCCAGATCGGGCTCACGGCGTCGGCGACGAGCGCGAGCACGGCGGGATCGGTGAGTGGGCCGACCGTGTGCTGGGCGACCGGCACACTGGCAACGTCGCCGGCGAGCGGCGCCGCGAACAGAAGGGGATCGAAGATCAACAGATCGGGAGCGAGCTCCCGGCAGACCTCGACCAGGTTGTCGACCATGAGCGCCATGCCCACCTCGCCGAACAGCCTCGGTAGGAAATACCCCTCGACGCGCTCCGGGGCCAAGCCGTCGCCCGGGACGCCGCGCGTGCGTCTTCGTAGCGCCTCGAACCACTCGCCGAATGCGGGGGCGACCTGACGAAAGGAGAGACCTCGTTTGGTGGCGGCAGGTTCAGCGTCAGGCCCGCTCGCCACGACAACGTCGTCGCCCTGGGCCGCGAGCGCCTCGGCGAGCGGCATGAGAGGTGTGATGTGGCCCGTTTGCGGGATGCAGGTGAACACGACGCGCACTGACGACGGTTCTATCCCGTCGGTCTGGCGTGGTCACGTCAACTGCTGGAGGAACCGTGGCGTTCACCGAGGCGGGCAGCGAAGGCCGCCACCTCGGTCCGGCGCTGCATCCCGAGCTTCGACAGGATGCTGGTGACGTAGTTCTTGACCGTCTTCTCGGCGAGGAACAGGGCCTCGCCGATCTGGCGGTTGGTGCACCCTTCCCCGATCAGCTCGAGGATGCGACGCTCCTGGTCTGACAGCCTCGCCAGGTCGTCCCTGCACTTAGCATCGGCGCGCACGCGCTCGAGGGCGCCCTCGGTGACGCGCGGGTCGAGGAGTGACTTGCCGGCGGCGACCAGGGTCACCGCCTTCGCCAGCTCGGCCGCGCTGACCTGCTTCAGCATGTAGCCCGCGGCGCCGGCGAGCACAGCGCTCTGCATCGCCTCGTCCTCGGCGATCGACGTGAGCATGATGCACCGCACCTCAGGGTGGCGCGCTCTGATCTGGCGGCAGACGTCGATGCCGTTCCCGCCGCCGAGCATGATGTCGAGCAGGGCCACATCGGGCTGGAGCTCGGCGATCTGGGTGAGGGCGTCGGCCGCATTGGCGGCCTCACCGACGAGCACGACGTCGTCCCGCGTGCTCAGCAGGGCGCGTATCCCGGCGCGCACCAACTCGTGATCGTCGAGGGTGAAGACGCGGACCGGCTGCGTATCGACGACGCCTGCGACGCTCACGAGCCCGCGCCCGGCAACGTGAACAAGAAGCGGCTACCACCTTCCGGGTTGTCCTCGACCCAGATGTGTCCACCGTGGCGGCTCACGATCCGTTCGCAGATGGCGAGGCCGAGGCCGTGCCCGTCGAACGCTTCGCCGTGGGCGCGGTGGAACATGTGGAAGATCTGCTCGTGGTCCTCGGGCGCGATCCCGACGCCGTTGTCGGTGATCGAGAAGCAGTGGAGCGGATCGCCCACCTCACACTCCACGTGGATGGACGTCGGCCGGTGCGGCTCGCGGAACTTGATGGCGTTGCTGAGCAGGTTTTGGAACAGGCGGCGCAGCTGAACCGGTTCGCCCATCACCGGTGGAAGCAGCCCGACGGTGACTGTGGCGCCCGCGTCGTCGGCAGCGCGCTGCAAGGTACGTACCACCTCCTCGACGAGAACGGCGGTGTCGACCTCGGTCTCGGCGTCGATGGCCGAGCCCGCTCGTGAGAAGAGGAGCAATCCATCGACGAGAGTCGTCATCTCCTCCAGCCCGTGCAACGCGTAAGTCATCCACTGCTGAGCCCGCTCGTCGAGGCTCTCCGCGTAGTGACGCTCGAGCAGCTGGATGAACCAAGCGGTGGCGCGCATTGGCTCGGCGAGATCGTGGGATGCGACGACCGCGAAGCGGGCGAGATCGTCGTTGGATCGCAGCAGGTCGGCGTTCACCCGCAGGAGCGCCTCGTTGGCGTCGGCCAGCTCGCGGTTGCGCCGCTGCAATCTGGCCATGGCGCGGGCGTGGTCGCTCGGCGGCGGCTGCGTCCGGAGGTGGGTGACCCCCTGCTGGCCCTGCACTGTCGTTTCCCTCGTCTCCCACGTGTCGAGTGGCGAAGGCCTCCACGCCCGCCGGGTGGCTCCCGCCGTCACCGGCCGCTGACCTTCTCCCGAAGGTATCGGTCGCTATCCGCGCTGACAAGAGCACTAAGCGCGACTTCAGCGGACGTCGGGCGGGTTGTGTGGAGGGTCCCGTTTGCAGGCATATGTCGATTGTTCGATGGTGCGAACGGAACGGCGGGCGGCCCCAGGCCGAAGTGGTGGGCAAGCGCAGCGACCGTGCGCGCCGCCGCCCGCCCGTCGCCGTAGGGGTTCACGGCGTTGGCCATCGCCGCGTAGTGCTCGTCGTCGTGCAGGAGGGCCTCGACGCTGGCGACGATGACGCCGGCGTCGGTGCCCACCAGGCGAGCGGTGCCCGCGGCGACCGCCTCGGGGCGCTCGGTCGTGTCCCGCATCACCAGCACGGGCTTGCCCAGGCTCGGCCCTTCCTCCTGGACGCCGCCCGAGTCGGTGAGCACGACGTGGGAGCGGTTGAGCAGCCACGAGAATGCCCGGTAGTCGAGCGGTTCGAGGACCTTCACGTTGTCGATGCCGCCGACCGCGGGCAGCAGCGCCTCCCGCACGATCGGGTTCTTGTGGATCGGGAGCACGATGAGGAGCTCCGGTTCGCGGCGGGCGATCTCGGCGATCGCCCTTCCCACGCTGACAAGCCCTTCGCCCCACGACTCGCGCCGGTGGGCCGTGACCAGCAGGATGCGCCGGCCGTCCCGTTCGAGTGCAGCCATGTCCTCGTCCGGGGGCGTCGTCTGCTGGTTCACGACCCACAGGAGGGCGTCGATCACGGTGTTGCCGGTGACGACGACGTCCGTCTGCTTCACCCCCTCGGCGAGCAGATTGGCCCGGCTTTCGGGCGTGGGCGGCAGGTGGAGGGTCGTCAGCTGGGTCGTCAGCCGCCGGTTCACTTCCTCTGGGAAGGGCGAGTAGCGGTCGCCGGTGCGCAGCCCCGCCTCGAGATGCACGACCGGGACCCGGTTGTAGAAGGCGGCCAGGCTGCCTGCGAAGGTCGTGGTGGTGTCGCCCTGGACGACCACGGCGTCGGGTCGCTGGGCCTCGATGAGCTCGGTCAGCGACTCCAGGGCCCGCGCTGCGAACCCGGCGAGGGTCTGGCGGGGTCTGATCAGGTCG
>JAFASB010000223.1 GCA_019244985.1 Acidimicrobiia bacterium
GTCGGCGCGGACGGTCGCCACCTTCCCGGTGTGCGGAGGGTCAGCGGTGAGGAACGCCCGCACCTCGTCGTGGGTCATCCGGTGGTACGGCAATCCAACGGCCGGGCTAGGCGTGCTGCCAGAGGACGGAGAACGAGCCGCCGGAGATCTGGGTGGGCACGGCCTTGGTGCTCCCGTTGTTCGCCATCGTCAACGGCTCCGGCCCGAAGTTGGCGAGGGGCTGGCCGTTGGCGGTGGTTCCGCTGTAGTTGATGCTGCCGAAATTGGCGAGCGGCAGGATCCCCGACCCCCGGACCGTGGGCGCCTCGGTGATCGCCTCGGCGGACGCCAGCGCCGCGCCGCTGCTTGTCTGGTTCGTCGTGTAGGTCCAGCCCTTGGTGTGGTCGACGAGCGTCAGCGTGAACGAGGTCGAGCTGTTGGCGACGACGGTCGCGGTGAGCGAGTCACCCGCGCTCACTGGCTTACGAATGATGATCGGCGCCTTCGGATACATCTCGACGAACCCACGGTGCGTCACCTTGCCCTGCCGGCACATGGCGAGCGTGCCGATCTGCTCGACGGTCGGGCTGCCGGCACCGTCGATACCCGCGAAGGACGCCACCCCCGAACGCGTCGACCCACAGGTGACCGACGGCTCGGTCCACGTCGTCGACACGCTGGTGAACGGGCCACCGTGGGCGGCGTAACCGGCCCAGTTCTTCGTCGTGCCGAAGCGGATCCTGTGCGCGGGATCGGCGCGCACGGCGCTCGCTGCTGCTGGGGTGAACGTAAGGAGGGCGGCCGACGCCACCACTACCGCAAACCTCTTCATGCAAGTCCTCCAGGGGCTCCGAACGGAACGGGCTCGGACGTCGGCAGGCTAGGACACGCCCTCCGCACACGTGCTTCAGCGCACGGGACGGCGACGTCGACGAGCCTCGTCTCGGGAACGCAGCCGACGAGCGCTTCCTCAGCCACTGGGCGGGCGGGCGCCACGGGCTGCTGGCGTCCGTTATCGAACGCATGTTCGCTATAGTGACGGCATGCGCTGGCGCCTGTCAGAGGACGACGACGGCCAGGGCGCCCTCTTCGAGGAAGAGGTCGAGCGCCACGTAGGCAAAGGCGAATTCCGCGGCATGGAGTTCCTCCACGTCAACGCCCGCACGATCATCAACGAGATCCCCAAGGCGTCGATGCTCCCCTTCCGCTGGACGATCAACGCCTACCGGGGATGCAGCCATGCCTGCAGCTACTGCTTCGCTCGGCCGACGCACGGGTACCTCGACATGAACACGAGCGACGACTTCGAGCAGAAGATCGTCGTGAAGATCAACGCCGTCGAGCGCCTGAAGGCCGAGCTCAGTCCGGCGCGGTGGGCGGGCGATCACATCGCCATGGGGACCAACACCGATCCCTATCAGCGGTGCGAGGGCAAGTACCGGCTGACGCGAGGGATCGTGGAGGTCCTCGCCGAGCACACCAACCCGTTCTCGATCCTGACCAAGTCGACGTTGATCCTGCGCGATCTCGACGTGCTCACCGAGGCAGCGCAGCGTGCCGACGTGCGGGCCAACCTGTCGATCGGCACCCTCGACGAAGAGGTATGGAAGATCAGCGAGCCCGGAACGCCCCACCCGAAGAAGCGGGTCGAGGCCGTGGCGAAGCGCAACGAAGCCGGGATCCCCACCGGTGTGCTCGTGGCACCGGTTCTCCCCGGGCTCTCGGACCGTCCCGATCAGCTCCGGGACATCGTGGAAGCCTGCGCCGACGCGGGAGCGGTCACGATCTCACCGATCCTGCTCCACCTCCGCCCCGGCGTTCGCGAGGTCTACATGCCATGGCTCGAGAGGGAGCGGCCCGATCTCCTCCCCCTCTACGAGAAGCTGTACCCGCGCACCTACGCCCCGAAGGACGCCCGGCAGAAGATCACCAAGCTCGTGTATCGCTACGTGCGCGAGTTCGGCGGCCTCGCGGTCCAGCCCGGAAGCACCCGCGACACGGGGCACGAGAAGGCGAAGGCCAAGGCGACGGCGCGCCAACGGGTCGCCCCGCCGCCGCAGCTCGACCTCAATCTTTAGGGCGCGATGGTCTGGTCGTCCGACATGGAGTCGGCGCCCGTGTCCGAGTCGTCTTGGCGCGCTTCCTCGCCACTGTCGACCCACATCGGCGACTCGCCCTCGTAGAACGAACCGTGCTCGGCCTCCTCGCTGTCGCGACGAGCGTGCTCGATCTCGTCTTCGAGCTTGTCGAGCTCTTCGGCGTTGGGCCCGGTCTTCTTCTCATCGGCCATGCCGAATCCTTACCCCCTCGCTTCAGGTATTGAACGAACCGTGGCGCCCCGCGCCTTCGGCAAAGCGGGTTGCGCCCTCTCGCGTCTCGCCGGAGCGGATGACCTCCATTCCGCGCTGCACCTCCTGCTCGAGCGCCGCCGACAACGGCATCGACCACTGGTCGTACGCCGAGAGGCGGTCGGCCCGCAGGCAGCGCTGCGGGAAGGCGGCGAGCTGCTTGCCGAGTTCGACGGCTGACGCGAGGGCCGTGCCCGGGTCGACGACGCGGTTGGCGAGGCCCATGCCTAGCGCCTCGTCGCCGGACACACCCCGCCCGGTGAGGATCAGGTCGAGGGCGTGGCTCATCCCGACCAGCCGCGGTAGCCGCACGGTGCCGCCGTCGATGAGCGGCACGCCCCAACGCCGGCAATAGACCCCGAACACGGCGTCACGCGCCGCGACCCGAAGGTCGCACCACAGCGCCAGCTCGAGCCCACCGGCCACGGCGTGGCCCTCGACCGCAGCGATCACCGGCTTGGACAGCAGCATCCGCGTCGGCCCCATGGGGCCGTCGTCGGCGATGTCGACCGACACCCGGTTCCCGTTGCCCGCGGCGACAGCCTTCAGGTCCGCGCCCGCGCAGAACGTTCCCGCGGCACCGGTCAGCACCGCCGTTGCGAGGCTGCCGTCGTCGTCGAACCGCCGGAAGGCAGCGGCAAGCTCGCGCGCTGTCGGCCCGTCCACAGCGTTGCGGACGGAGGGCCGGTCGATCGTGACGACGGCGACCGGCCCGTCGACCTCGAAGTGCACTGTCATACGGTCGAAAGCCTCGCGCGCCTTCGTAGGGTGGGGTCGGTGAGTGCGGAACTGAGCGCTGAAGTCGTCGCCGCCCACGACGCGGCCGTGAGCGCCGGAGACGCCGGCTACATGGACCCCGACACCGGCCTGTTCGTACTGACCGCCGCCTACCTCGCCGAGCGGGGCCACTGCTGCGAGCAGGGGTGCCGCCACTGCCCCTACGGCGAATGACGGCAAAGTCGTGGATGAGTTGGAGCAGCGGCAAGGACAGCACGCTGGCGCTGCACGTCGCACGCCACGAGCTCAATCTCGACGTGTCGGCGCTGCTGGTGACCGTGAACGCCGAGGCTGACCGGGTGGCGATGCACGCCGTTCGCCGCAGCTTGTTGTCCGCCCAATCCGAACGCGTCGGTATACCGCTGCATGTCGTGGAGATTCCATCGCCCTGCCCGAACGACGTCTACGACGCTCGGATGGGAACAGCCATGGCCGAGGCGAAGGCCGACGGCGTCGACCGTGTGATCTTCGGAGACCTCTTCCTCGCCGACATCCGTGCCTACCGCGAGAACGCCCTCGCCGGATCGGGCATCGACCCGGTCTTTCCACTCTGGGAGCGCCCGACCGATGCACTCGCCCGCGACATGCTCGCCGCCGGCATCCGCGCCGTTCTCACGTGCGTCGACCCGAAGCAGCTGGCGCCCGAGTTCGCGGGCCGGCAGTTCGACGAAGCGCTCCTCGCCGACCTCCCGCCGTCCGTCGACCCGTGCGGGGAGAACGGCGAGTTCCATACCTTCGTCTACGACGGTCCCGGTTTCGCGTCGGCGATCGACATCGAGGTCGGCGAGGTCGTCGAGCGAGGCGGTTTCGTGTTCTGCGACGTCAGGCCTGGCTGACGGCGGCGTCCCGCAGAAGGAAGTCGCGGGCGACCACGTAGGCCTTGTCCATGAGCTGCCGCGATTTGCTGAAGTCGTTACGCCGCAGGCGACCTGGATCGACCCCGGGGAGGACGACGAGCTCGACGTCGGTCGGCGGATCGTCGGTCTCGGCCAGGAAGCG
>JAFASB010000272.1 GCA_019244985.1 Acidimicrobiia bacterium
TGGTAGGCCGCCGAAAGCGTGTCCGACGACGCCGCCGAGAGGTAGATGGCGTTCACCGACGTGCGCGCGTTGCCCCCGAAGAGGCGCTGGGCGGCCGTGCTGTAGGGCACGACCGCGGTGTCGTCGTTGTTCGCGGTCCCCGACGACGAGCCGGAGGATTGAAGCACCCCGACGACCTGGAGCGGCACGTTGTTGAGGGTGACCGTCTGGCCGACGGGGTTCTCCGCGCCGAACAGCTGCTGCGATGTCGTCGGTCCAAGGACGACGACGGCAGCGGCGGTGTTCTCGTCATCGACGTTCAGGAACCGGCCGCTGTCGATCTTGCGGGCCCGCACTGCGGCCCACGGCGGGGTGGTGCCGACGACACTCGTCGTCCAGTTGCTGGACCCGACGGTGAGCGTGCCCTGCGACTGGGTGGACGGCGCGACCTGGGCGACGTCGGGCGCCACCATCTTCGACGCCAGCGCGTCGGCATCGGCCTTGGTCAGGGTGTTCGCCGACCCGAATCCACCGCGGATTCCCCCGCTGGTCGCGCTGCCGGGTGAGACCACGAGGAGGTTCGTGCCGAGCGAGTTGATCTGGTCGCGCACCTGGGCCTGCGCCCCCTCGCCGAGTCCGACGGTGAGGATGACCGCCGCGATCCCGATCAGGATGCCGAGCATGGTGAGACCTGACCGCAGGCGGTGCGAGCGGATGGCGTCGAGGCCGGTCTTGACGGTGTCGAGCCAGTTCATCGCGTCGAGACGTCGACGGTCGCGGCGTCGCGGTTCACCCGACCGTCGAGCATGTTCACAATGCGGCCGGCCGCGGCTGCCACGTCGTGTTCATGGGTGATCAACACGACCGTCCGACCTGAGTCGTGCAGGTCCTGGAGCAGGCCGAGAACGTCGCGCGTCGACACCGAGTCGAGGTTTCCCGTGGGCTCGTCGGCGAGGATGAGCGCGGGCTCGGTGACGAGCGCTCGGGCGACAGCCACCCGCTGCTGCTGACCACCCGACAACTCCCCCGGGCGGTGCTCCAGGCGGTCGGCGAGCCCCACCCGCCCGAGGGCCCGGACGGCCCGCTCGTGGCGCTCGTGGCGCGGGACGCCCGAGTACGCGAGCGGGAGCTCGACGTTGCGGACCGCGCTCAACGAAGGCAGGAGGTTGAACTGCTGAAAGACGAAGCCGATGCGTCGGTTGCGCACGGCGGCCAGGTCGTCCTCGGACATGGTGCTCACGTCCTCGTGGGCGAGGTAGTAGCGACCGGCGGTCGGGACGTCCAGACACCCGAGAATGTGCATCAGGGTCGACTTTCCCGATCCGGATGGTCCGGCGATGGCGACGAACTCGCCGTCGTGGATTGTGAGGTCGACGTCACGCAGGGCCGCCACCTCGAACGCGCCCGTGCGGTACACCTTCGACACCCGCTCGAGGCGGATGACTTCCGGTCGACCGGACAGGTCCGACCCGTAGGGGCCGAGCAGGTCCATCAGCCGCCACCACCACCGCGGAAGCCACCACCACCACCACCACCGCCGCCGCCTGTCCGGAAGCCGCCGCCGCCTCCGAAGCCGCCGGTGCCGCTACCGCCTGTGCGGCTGGCGTTGTTGGCTGCGTTGGCGATCTGCGTGGGGATGGTGACGACCACCAGCTCACCGCGCGCGACACCACCGGTGATCTGCGTGAAGCCACCCGACGTCACGCCGGTCGTGACCGCACGCTGCGACTTCTTGCCGGCCTCGGACACCGTGACGTACTCGGCACCGTTGGTACGCGTGATCGCCAGCGTCGGGACCTCAAGCACGTTCGTCAGTTGGTTGTAGGTGATCGAGACGTTGACCGTCGAGCCCGCGAAGAACCCTTGCGGCGTGTTGGTGAGCGTGACCACCACCGGGAACTGGGCGACACCCGAGGTGTTGCTGGCGATCGCCCCGACGGATGTCACCGTGCCCGTGGCCGTTGTCGTCTGCGACTGCTGACCGAGGGCCGCTTGGCCGGCCTGAGCCTGGCTGTTGTCAACCGTCGTCGGCGTGTTGTTCTGGGCCGCGCCGCCACCAAAGAAGCGGGCGAACGCCCCGCCGCCACCGCGCCCGCCGGCCCCTGGCGTGCTCGACGGCGTCACCGTGGCCGCCTGCCCGACGGCGATGCGCCCGATCTGGGTGTCATCGACGTTGACGTTCACGATGAACGCACCCGTGCTGATCATCTGGATCTGCGGTGTCGACGACGAGCTCGACGACGAGCTGCTGCTCGACGCGCTGTTGTTCCCTCCGCCCCCGAACCCGCTGCTGCTGCTGCCCGATGTCGGCGCGTTGCTCCGACCGGAGCCCGTGGCCGACCCGCTGAGGTTCGTTCCCCCCGTACCCGTGCCACTCAGCTGCTGGCCGACGGTGAGGTTGACCGCCGCGACCGTGCCATCGATCGGCGCCGTGAGCGTGGCGCCGTTCAATGACGCTTGGGCACTCGCCAGCTGCGCCTGGGCGGCAGCCAGGTTGGCCTGGTCCGATTGGATCTGTGCGGCCGAGCCACTGGTCGTCTCGTCGTTCGACAGCTTGGCCGTGGCCGAGTCGACGCTCGCCTGGGCGCTGGTGACCTGGCTCTGAAGGGCGGCGCTGTCGAGTGTCGCGAGCACCGTTCCCTTGGCGACCTGCTGGCCGGCCTTCACGTTGACAGCCGTGACCTGACCTGACGTCGAGAAGCTCAGGCTCTCCGTGTCGGCCGGCGCAAGCGTGCCCGTTGTCGACACCGCCTGGCTGATGTTGCCTGCTGTGACGGCGACGACCCGCTGCACCGCGCCGCCCTGAGCCGGGGAAGACGACGAGGAGTGCACGATCCAGTAGACGAGGGCGGCGATAACGAGGAGCGCTGGGATCAGGACGACCGGCCGGAGCAGTCGCCGACGGGCCCACGCCCGCCGGCCCTGCGGCGGGCGCTGCCACTCGGGTGCGTCGGCGGCGAGAAGCTCGTCGCTGGGCCCACGACCGACGGTCGTCGTCACTGGGTGGTCGTTCCGTTGTTCGTCGGGCTGTCGGTGCCGGGGTTGCCCGGGCCGCCGTTCCCGCCGCCGCCGAAGCGACCGAACCCGCCGCCGCGGCCGAAGCCGCCGATTCCCTGCACCACGTTGGTGGCCGAGACGGTGCCGTCGCTGTTGGTCTTGCCGGTCACGACGACCGCCTGGCCGGTCTGGAGATCGCTGATCGCCACTGCCTTGAGAACGCTCACTGCGGTACTCGCGTTCGTCGTGACCGTCTTGGTCGCGCCCTGGTTGTCGGCGACCGTGATCGTCGATCCCGAGATGCTCTTGACCGTGCCGTTGGCGAAGCTGTTGGGGTCCGGCCGAGTCGCGTTCGGATTGCTCGGCGGCGTGCTACCACCGTTTTGAGCGTTGGCTCCGTTCGGGTTGTTGAAGCGTCGCGCCCCGCCGCCACCCGGGCCTCCGCGACCGAAGGCGCCCATCGTGCCCGTGTCGGTGATGCGGGCTGCGGTAAGGGCGTTCGTCCCGTCCGGGGTGCCCGTCGCCGTCACGCGGTCGCCGACCTTGATGTCGCTCAGCGCGCCGCTGACGCTCTTGTAGAACTTGGTCGAGCCGCTCGTGAGGACCGTCGTCGTGTTCCCGCCGGCGGCCGCGCCGCCCCCGTTCTGGCCGCGGGCGAAGGTCGCCACCGTAAGGGTCGATCCGTCGATCGACTGGAGCGTCCCCACGGTGCCCCTGCGGCCGGGGTTGGCGCCGGGCCCGTTGGCCGTGTTCTGCCCTGCCGTCGACGTCGACGACGACCCGCCGCCTGCCAGCGCCTTCACGCCGAAGAACCCACCCACAGCGAGCACGACGACGCCGATAGCGGCCGGTATCATCCACTTCCGCCGCGCACTGGCCTCCGGTCGCGCGTAGTCCGGCGCCCCCGCGCCGCCGTACGGGTCGTGGGGCTCCACTTCTGGTTGTGACTCGTCCATGCCCGCCAGTGTCGCGGACCCCCCTTGGTCCTCCCTTTGCACTTCCTGAGAGCGAGCTTGGAAGCGCGCTTTTGGCCCTCGGAAGCTCCCCGTCCGTACACTGACGGACTCGTCAGGGAACAGGAGCTGAAGCATGGGTCTGCTGGACGGCAAGGTCGCAGTCATCACGGGCGCCGGGCGCGGTATCGGGCGCTCCGAGGCGCTGCTGTTGGCGTCCGAGGGGGCGTCGGTCGTCGTGAACGACGTCGGGGCTGCAGTCTCCGGTGAGGCGAGCGAAGAGCGCCCGGCCGAAGAGGTCGTCAACGAGATCAAGGCAGCGGGCGGGAATGCGGCGGCCAACTTCGACGACATCACGTCGTGGAAGGGCGGCGAGAGCCTGATCCAGCAGGCGGTCGACACCTTCGGCGGTCTCGACATCCTGGTGAACAACGCGGGGATCCTCCGCGACCGGATGAGCTTCAACATGGACGAGGCCGACTGGGACGCCGTCATCAACGTCCACCTCAAGGGCCACTTCGTTCCGTCGCGATTCGCGGGCGCGTACTGGCGGGCCAAGTCCAAGGAGACCGGCCAGCCGGTCAACGCCGCCATCATCAACACGTCGTCGGAGGCGGGCCTGTTCGGCAACGCCGGCCAGCTGAACTACGGCGCGGCCAAGGCCGGCATCGCGGCGATGACGATCATCCTCGCCCGCGAGCTCGAGCGCTTCGGCGTGCGGTCCAACGCCATCGCCCCCCGCGCCCGCACCCGCATGACCGAGTTCCTCATGGGCAGCGTCGGTGCCGCGGACGACGAGAAGGCGGGCTTCGACGCGTGGGCACCGGAGAACACCGCCGCCCTGGTGGCGTGGCTGGCGTCGGATCTGTCGAAGGACGTCAGCGGCCAGGTGTTCATCATCACCGGCGGGCTCGTGCAGGTGACCCAGGGCTGGAACCCGGTCAACAAGGCAACGTCGGACAAGCCGTGGACGATCGACGCCATCGAGGGCGTGCGCGACCAGCTGTTCAAGGGCGTCGACAGCGGCGTCCCGCCCTTCCAGTTCTAGAAGATGAGGCTGGCCTGGGGGCCTGAGGAGGAGGCCTTCAGGGCCGAGCTCGACGCCTTCCTCGACGCCCATGCCCCCAGACAGGGGCTGGGCCTCGACTTCGCGGCATCCGAAGAAGAGGGAATCCCCCAGTGGGCGCGCGAGTGGCAGGCGACGCTGTTCGACCACGGGTGGATGGTGCCCGGATATCCACCCGAGCTGGGCGGGCGCAACGCCACCCCCGTGCAGACGCTCGTGTACCAGGAGGAGATGGCGGCGCGGGGGCTGCCGAGGTCGGTGCACTTCCCGGGCTGGGCGATCGTGGCGCCCAGTCTCCTCGAGTTCGGCACTGACGAGCAGAAGGAGCTCGCCCCTGCCGCCCTGCGCGGCGACATGGTGTGGTGCATCGGGATGAGCGAGCCCAACGCGGGTTCGGACCTGGCGTCGCTCAAGACCCGCGCCGTCCTCGATGGCGACCACTTCCTCGTCAGCGGTCAGAAGGTCTGGACGTCGTACGCCATGTCGGCCCAGAAGTGCTTCTGCTACGTCCGGACCAACCCCGACGTACCGAAGCACAAGGGCATCACCGTGTTGATCATCGACATGGACACGCCGGGGATCGACATCCGACCCCTGCGCCAGATCACCGGGACGACCCACTTCGCCGAGGTGTTCTTCGACGACGTGGCCGTCCCCAGGCAGAACGTCATCGGTGCCGTCGACGACGGCTGGCGGGTGACGATGGGTTCGCTGGCCCACGAGCGCGGGGGCCTGTGGCTGCAGACCGTCGCCGGCGTCGACCACGTGCTCACCGACCTCAAGGCTCTGGCCAAGCGCACGGGGGCAGACGGCAACCAGGCCGTGCGTCGTCGCCTGGCTGACGCCCACGCCCAGGTCTCTGCGCTCAAGGCGCTCGGTTACAAGGGCTTCTCGTCCTTCGCCCAGGGCAGCTCGGCGCCCGAGCACTCGTACCTCAAGATGGCGACGTCGGAGCTGCAGAAATCGTTGTTCGAGCTCGGCATGGAGCTCGAGGGCCCGGCCGGGATCGTCATCGACCCCGACCACCATCAGGCCGCGGGCCGGTGGGCGTTCAGCTTCTTCACCAGCTTCGCGGGCACCATCGCCGGCGGGACATCGGAGATCCAGCGCAACATCATCGCCGAGCGGGTCCTCGGCCTCCCGAGGGGCAAGTGACCCGTCGGGTCGCCATCGTCGGCGCCGCCTTGTCCGACACCGGGCGCGTCGACGACAAGACCGTATGGGAGCTGCACTACCAGGGCGTCACCCGAGCGCTGGCCGACGCCGGCCTGACCAAGGACGACGTGCAGGGGTTCTGCTCGTGCGGCACGGGCTCGCTCCCGCCCGTCGAGCTGGCCGAGTACCTCGGTCTGCGCCCCGGCTGGGTCGACTCCACCGGCGTCGGCGGCGCGTCGTGGGAGTTCATGGTCGAGCACGCCACCGCCGCCATCGCCACCGGTCAGGTCGAGGTGGTCGTGCTCTCCTATGGCTCCACCACCCGGGCCGATCTCAAGAAGGGCCGGCGGCGCGCCAACCTGAGCTTCGGGTCGTCGGGACCCGTGCAGTTCGAGGCGCCGTACGGCCACGCCCTGATCGCGAAGTACGGCATGGCGACCCAGCGCCACATGTACGAGTTCGGGACGACGCTCGACCAGCTGGCGGAGATCGCGGTGTCGACCCGCTACAACGCCCAGTTCAACCCCGACGCCTACTACCGGGACCCGATCACGATCGACGACGTGCAGTCGTCGACCATGATCGCGTCGCCGTTCACCAAGCTGCACTGCTGCATCCGCTCCGACGGCGGCGGCGCCATCGTGCTCGCCTCCGAGGACCGGGCTCGTGACTGCGCCAAAGAGGCCGTATGGATACTGGGCACCGGCGAAGCCGTGTCCCACACGACGATGAGCGAGTGGGAGGACTTCACCGAGTCGCCGTGCGTCCGTTCGGGCGCAGACGCCTTCGGCCGGGCTGGCGTCACGCCCGACGACATCGACCTGTGCGCCCTGTACGACGCCTTCACGGGGATGGTGCTGCTGACCCTCGAGGGCCTCGGCTTCTGCAAGAAGGGCGAAGGTGGCCCCTACGTCGCCGACGGCAAGCTCCGCGTCGGGGGTGCGCTCCCGACCAACACCGACGGCGGCGGACTCTCGGCCTGCCACCCCGGCATGCGCGGCATG
>JAFASB010000251.1 GCA_019244985.1 Acidimicrobiia bacterium
AAGCGGCTCGTCGATGACGACGTCAAGGCACGGCTGCGCAAGACCGACCAGCGCGGTCTCGCCCGCCGGTCGCTTCGGGTGGTGCAGGAGCTCACCAGCCGAATCTCGTCAACCGACATCCCGGGGGTGCTCGACCAGCTCGGTGAGCGGTTCATGCCACCGGCGCCTGGAGCGGACGGGAAGCCGGCGAAGCCGAGCGAGGCTCGATGGCCGATCGACGTCCTGCTCGCCACCAGCATGATCTCCGTGGGCGTGGATGTCGGCCGGCTCGCGCTCATGTGTTGCGTCGGCCAGCCGAAGACCACCGCGGAGTATATCCAGTCGACATCGCGGGTGGGACGCGATAAGGGCGGTCCCGGCCTGGTCGTCACGATCTACAACTGGGCCCGGCCGCGGGACCTGTCCCACTACGAAACCTTCGAGCACTACCACGCGACGTTCTACCGGCACGTCGAAGCGCTGTCGGTCACGCCATTCTCCTCCCGCGCGCTGGATAGGGGACTCACGGCGCTGTTCGTGTCGCTCGTCCGTCACGCCGGCAAGCCCGGATGGAATCCAAACACCGGCGCGCAGATCGTCGACGTCAACGCCGCGGTCATCGATGAGCTCGTGGAGGCGGTCGCCGCTCGGGCCGCCGACGTCGGCTCCAATGTCGACGCCGAGGACGAGGTCCGCCGGATGCTTACCTTCCGCCTGGATCGGTGGAAGGCGCAACAGGGCGTCGTCGGCGTCCAACTCGGCTACAAGGAGGACGCTGGGACGATCAAGGGCCTCCTGCATGAACCGACGCTTGGTACCTGGGACGAATTCTCGTGTCCCAATTCGCTGCGCGAAACCGAACCGACCATCAACCTCATCATCGGCGACTGGCAACACGACCCCGCCTTGAGCGGCGCACCATCGTTCGTCCTCGGCACCGGCGAAGCACACCGCCCGGCAACCGACACCGCGGAGGATGAGGAAGCGGTGGGTATGGATCAGGGGGCGGTCGTCTGATGCCAGACGGCGAGAGGAAGGTCATTCGGCGCGTGGGGGGCGTGCGCCCGTCGCAGCTGATGTACGCTTTCGGCGTCGGGTCGGTGGTGGACTTGCCGAACTTCTCCGTCGTGGTTGGCGGCCTGGATGACTGGGACCAGGCCAAGCAGGCGGTGATCACAGAGGAGCGGCTCCTGGCCGCCGTCCGTGCCGAGCCCGGCCTTGATACGGTGCGGGAATTGCGATCTGCGCCATGGGAGCCGGAGACCCGCAACCCCTTTGACTCGTGGGCGCTGACGGGCGTGCCGGTCACGCCCTTCCCGCGGTGGCTGCGCTGCTCCCGCTGCGCGTATCTCGCGCCCATTGACAGCGGGCTCTTCGAGCTCGAGACGGCGCCGTACCGACCGGACCGTGCGCGGTACGTGCACAAGAACTGCTCAGGGCACGGCCGAGCTCCTACTGCGGTGCCGGCGCGCTTCGTCGTCGCCTGCTCCCGCGGCCACCTCGACGAATTCCCTTGGGTCGAGTTCGTCCACAAGGACGCTCCGTGCAGCGGCAATCCCATCCTCGAGGCGATCGACTTGGGGACGGGCAGTCGCTCGACAGATGTCATGGTGCGATGCCGCACCTGCGACCAGCGAGGCTTCATGGCCCAGGCGTTCGGTGAGGGTGCGGAGCAGGTGTTGCCGCTGTGCCGGGGGCGGTCACCGCACCTGCGCCGGTTCGACAGTGATGGGTGCCGAGAGCAGGCAACGGCGATGCTGCTCGGTGCGTCCAACGCGTGGTTCGCCGTGACCCACATTGTCCTTTCCATCCCGGCGTCCGCGGACGCGACCGAGCAGCTCATCGCCGACAACTGGGCCATCCTTGGGAGCGTCGGGAGTGCGGCGGAGTTGCCGAACCTGCTCCGCTTCGTCCCAGCCCTCACGGCGCTCGCGGGTCACGACCCGAGCGACGTCTGGGCCGCCATCGAGGCCCGGCGTGCGGCGCTGGCCGGCGGAGGCGGCGGGGATGGCACCGAGCGCGACCTCGTCGGGCCGGAATGGCACGTGTTCACCAACCCCGGCGCAGCGCCCACGAGCGACGACTTCAAGCTGGTGCCCGCCCGCTCACCCGAGGGGTTCGACCGATGGTTCGAGCCCACGATGCTGGTGGAGCGGTTGCGTGCGGTGAGCGCACTGATCGGCTTTACCCGCATCGACGGGCCCGACGCAGAGGCACGGAACATGGCACCGCTGGCCCGCCACCGGCCGACGTGGGTGCCGGGTGCGCAGAGCCGGGGTGAGGGCATCTTCCTGCGGCTGCGCGAGGACCGCGTCGCCGCATGGGAGCAGCGTGTCGCCGGTACGCCGCGGATGGAGGCGCTCCGGCTCGCCCACCAGAGTTGGCGGAAACGACGCGGGCTTGATCCGGGCGCGCTGTGGCCGGGAGAGCGGTACGTGCTGCTCCACAGCCTGGCGCACGCCCTCATCAACGAGCTGGCGCTGGAGTGCGGGTACGCCGCTGCCTCGATCCGCGAGCGGATCTACGCGAACGCGGCTGGAGGCGACCGGCCGCCGATGGCGGGTGTGCTGCTCTACACCGCGGCGCCCGACGCCGAAGGTACCCTCGGCGGGCTCGTCAGTCTGGGGCGGCCCGAATTCGTCGGCCCGGTGCTGACGCGTGCCCTCGGCCGCATGCGTCTGTGCACCTCGGACCCGATGTGCGCCAACCACTGTCCCGGGGAGAACGAAGACGTCCTCCATGGCGCCGCGTGCCATGCCTGTCTCTTCGCCCCAGAGACGTCGTGCGAGCGCGGGAACCGCTACCTCGACCGGTCGGTCCTATGCTCGACGCTCGCCGACGACGATATCGGCTTCCTCGAGACACAGTGACAACGTCGGTCGACAAGGATTTCCTCGCGCTGGCGATCCGCCGCGCCGCAACCGAGCTCCCCACCAATCAGCTGCACAAACTCGCCGACTCGGTGGCGGGGTATGAGGCGCCGACGGCCCTCGCCCGGCACGCGGTTGTCAACACGGTGCCGACCGCCGTCTTTCGGCACCACGCCGCCGCTCTGTGCGCGGCGTG
>JAFASB010000406.1 GCA_019244985.1 Acidimicrobiia bacterium
TCCCCCGCCGACCACGACGATCGAGCGCGTCGAGACCGAGCTGGGCTGGGAGTTCATCCAGATCTACGGCCTCACCGAGACGTCGCCGCTTCTGACGATCAACCGACGCCGGGCCGAGTACGACTCGCTCTCCCCGGCCGAGCGCGCCCAGAAGCTCGGCCGGGCCGGTGCGCCTGCGCTCGGCGTGCGCGTCAGGGTCGACGAGCAGGGTGAGGTCCTGGCTCGGGCCAACGTCGTCCTCGAGGGCTACTGGGAGCAGCCCGAGGCGACGGCCGCCGCCATCGTCGACGGCTGGTTCCACACGGGCGACGGCGGGTCGATCGACGACGAGGGCTACCTCACCATCTCGGACCGCAAGAAGGACGTGATCATCACCGGCGGCGAGAACGTGTCGTCGATCGAGGTCGAGGACCGGCTGTTCTCGCACCCCGCGGTCGCCGAGGTATGCGTCATAGGCGTCCCGGACGAGAAGTGGGGCGAGACGGTGAAGGCCCTCGTCGTCATCAAGGACGGCGAGACCGTCACCGAATCCGAGCTCATCGAGCACTGCCGAGGCAGCCTCGCCCACTACAAGTGCCCGACATCGGTCGAGTTCCGCACCGAGCTGGCCCGCACAGCGACCGGCAAGCTCCAGAAGTTCAAGCTCCGCGCCCCCTTCTGGGAAGGCCGGGAGCGCAAGGTCAACTGACTCCTCCGCGTTAGAGCTGGTGCTTGGGGCACCACCAGGTCGTGCGGCCGCCGACGCGGTCTCTGACCAGGGGGGCGCCATCCTTGGGGCAGACGCCCTCGGCCGCCCGTTCGGGCATGAGGTCGCCGGTGTGTGACCCGCCTCGGCTGAGAAGGTCGACCATCGTCTGGCGCAGATAACGGTGGAGGCGGCGCAGCTCCTTTTCGTCGAGCGAGTTGGCAGGGCGACGAGGGTCGAGGCCGGCACGCCACAGGGCCTCGTCAGCCGCGAGATTGCCGACGCCGGCGAGCTTGGACTGGTCCATCAGCCGGGCCTTGAGCGGGGCCGCGGACTTCCCGAGCGCCGCCCGCAGCTGACCCAGCGTGACGGTCAGCGCGTCGGGGCCCAATCGCGACTCGGGCGGATCCAACGTGACGCCGCCCAGACGACGGGAGTCGCGCATCCGCAGGTCTCCGCCGTCGGCGAAGAACACAGCGAACCGGTCCCACTTCTCCAGCTCCTCGTTCGACGCCCACCACAGGTCGGTGATGGCAGCCCGTCCGTCGACGAGCAGCCGGCCGGCCATCCCCGCGTGCAGACCGAGCACGGGGCCGTCGTCGGACGTGTCCAGCAGCAACTGCTTGCCGATGCGACGGGCGGCGACGAACGAGCGGCCCCGCAACGCCGTCTTCACCGCCCGCCCCGTCAGACCGCCCTTGAGATACCAGTCGTCGGGTGCGTGGACCCGCACGATCTCGCGTCCGAGCGCCGCCTCTTCGGCAAGGCGGCGGTACTTCTCTACTTCGGCCAACTCCGGCATCGCACCTAGAGTCGCGAATCGATGGCAACGGCGGAGAAGTGGACCGCCCATTGGAAGCACCTCTATGACGAGGTCGTCACCACCGGGCTGTGTACGGGTTGTGCGGGCTGCGTCGTCGCGTGCCCCTACGACGTCCTGAGCTACGACGACCGCGAAGGCGTCTACAAGCCCTTCCACATCGAGGAGGAGCTCGGCTCCGGCAACTGCGGCCACGGCGAGAAGGGCTGCACGTACTGCACCCGTGCCTGCCCGCGCTTCCGCGCCTGGGAGCCCGAGATCGACAACTTCCTGTTCGGCCGCCCCCGAGAGGTCGACGAGGTTGCCGGCATCTCCAAGGACATCGTCCTGCTGAAGGCCGCCGACGCCGAGGTCGCCGAGAAGGGCCAGGACGGCGGGCTCGTCAGCGCCATCCTCATCTGGGCCATGGAGCACGGCTACATAGATGCCGCCCTCGTTTCCTACCTCGAGGGCGACGGCACGAGCTGGAAGGCCATCCCCGGCGTGGCCAAGACCCGCGAGGAGATCCTCGCCGCCGCCGGCAGCCGCTACACGTACTCGGCCAACACCATGGCCTACCAGGAGGCCATCGACTCCGGCGCCTCCAAACTGGCCCTCGTCGGCATGAGCTGTCAGTCGTCGGTGCCGCCGATGATGCTCGAGCGCAAGGCCGGCAAGCCGTCGAAGCGCTTCGCCCTCAACATCGGTCTTCTGTGCTCCAAGACGTTCGACGACGCCATCTTCAAGGAGCTCTTCGAGGCCAAGTACGGCCTGAAGAAGGAAGACATGGTGAAGATGAACATCAAGGGCGTCTTCCAGATCTGGATGAAGAACGGCGACTACCACGAGATCAACCTCAAGGAGTGCCACGCCTGGACGCGTGAGGGCTGCAAGATGTGCCCCGACTTCGCGGCCGAGCACGCCGACATCTCCACCGGCGGCATCGGGGCCTACAACGACTGGACGCTCACGATCATCCGCACGCCGATCGGCCGCGAGATCATCATGAAGATGCTGCAGGACGGCGTCCTCATCGGTCGGCCCGGCGACGACGACCCCGGCGCCATCGCCCTGCTGCGCAAGCTCTCCCGCGTCAGCCGGAAGCGCTGGCCGGAAACGGCGATCGAGGCCCCTCGGCTGATGCCGCCGCCCAAGCCCAAGCCCGACGCTGCGGCCGACAAGCCGCCGGAACCTGCACCCGCTCAGTAGTTCGAATCAGCAGAAGCACAAGGAGCCCCAATGCCCGAAGCCGTCATCGTCGAGACCGCCCGCACACCGATCGGCCGGGCTCTGAAGGGTTCGCTGAAGGACGTTCGCCCGGACGACATGGGCGGCTTCATCATCAAGGCCCTCATGGACAAGGTCCCGGCCGTCGATCCGGCGTCGGTCGTCGACGTGATGCTCGGCTCGGCCAACCACTCCGGCGAGCAGGGCATGAACCACGCCCGCAACTGCGCGGCGCTGGCTGGTCTCCCCGACAGCGTCCCCGGCACCAGCGTGAACCGGTTCTGCGCCTCCTCGCTCCAGACGATCCGCATGGCCTTCCACGCCATCAAGGCGGGCGAGGGCGACACCTACATCGCCGGCGGCCTCGAGAGTGTCAGCCGCACCGGTGGTCGCGGCTTCAAGCGGGAGGACATGAACCCTCGCTTCGTCGACGAGAGCCTTCCCGACTTCGTCAACCACATGTACATCCCCATGGGCCTCACGGCCGAGAACGTCGCCGACAAATACAACGTGACCCGCGAGCGCATGGACGAGTACGCGGCGACCTCCCAGAACCGCGCCGTCGAGGCCCAGAAGAATGGCTTCTTCGACCGTGAGATCACGCCCTATCCTCTTCCCGACGGCGGCACGGTCGACAAGGACGACGGCCCTCGCCCCGGGACGACCAAGGAGAAGCTCGGCGAGCTGAAGCCCGCCTTCCGCGAGGACGGCCGGGTCACCGCCGGCAACGCCTGCCCACTGAACGACGGCGCCGCGGCCACGCTCGTGATGTCCGACGACAAGGCGCGCTCGCTCGGTCTCACCCCCAAGGTCCGCATCATCGCCAGCGCCGTGTCGGGCCTCGCCCCCGAGATCATGGGCGTCGGCCCCATCGAGGCGGTCAAGAAGGTGCTGGCCCAGACGGGCATGAAGATCACCGACATCGACATCGTCGAGCTCAACGAGGCGTTCGCCGCCCAGGTGCTCCCGGTGTGCGACGAGCTCGGCATCAGCATCGACGACCAGCTCAACCCCCACGGCGGCGCCATCGCCCTCGGCCACCCCTTCGGCATGACCGGCGCCCGGATCATGTCGACGCTCATCAACGACCTCCAGACCCTCGACAAGACCATCGGCCTGGAGACCATGTGCGTCGGCGGCGGCCAGGGCATGGCGATGATCGTCGAGCGGATCCGCTGACCACCCAGAGGGAACAAGCGTCCAAAAGAAGGATTCTCGGGTCGTAACGCCGTAGGTTTTCCGTCTCGTGGGCGCATCGTTGGCGACAGTCGAGGACGTTTCCCGGCTGTTCGCGCGGGTCGCGTTCGGCGCCACACCCGTTGACGTCGCCCAGTGGGTCGGGCACCCGTACGACGAGGTCGTCGAGCACCTGCTGTCAGTCCCCGCGCAGCCCCCTACCGATCTCGTGGGCGGCGCCCTGTCGGACGCGCCCAGCGGTGACCCGAGCCTTGCCCAGCGCTCGTGGCTCGAGGTCATGCGCACGACGCAGTACCCGCTGCTCGAGCGCATGACGCTCCTGTGGCACGGGCACTTCGCCACGGCCGTCGCCTTCGACGGTTCGCCCACGATCGACGACCTGCTGCGGCAGAATGCGACGATCCGCCGCCACGCCATGGGCAACTTCCGCGCCCTGCTGGCCGCCATGACCGTCGACCCAGCGATGCTGTACTGGCTCAACGGCGCCGAGAACACGTCCAAGAAGCCCAACGAGAACTACGCCCGCGAGTTCTTCGAGCTCTTCACGCTCGGCAGGAGCCCCCAGGTCCACAACGAGCAGGACGTGCGCGAGGCAGCCCGCCTGCTCACCGGCTGGACCGTGACCGGCACCGGCGCCGCCCAGTTCGTCCCCGCCCGCCACGACGCCGGCAGCAAGACGGTCCTCGGCCGCCGCATCGACAATGGCGGCCCACAGGAGTACTGGTCGCTGGTCGACCTCGTCGTCGGCCATCCGGTGGCGCCCCGCTTCATCGCCAGCAAGCTGGTGGCCGGTCTCGCCTACGTGCCTGCGTCCACCGATCTCCTCGCCGCACCCGATCCCTTGGTCGCCGCCGTCGCCGACGCGCTCACCAGGTCCAACTGGGACATCCGCACGGCGCTGCGGGTGCTGCTGCTGTCCAACGACTTCCGGTACGGACCGCCGCGCCACGTCCGGCCCCCCGTCGACCTCGTCGTCGCCGGGTGCAAGGCCCTCGGCATCACCGCCCAGGACTCCCGAACCACCCAGGCCCTCGGCCCGATGGGCCAGCTGCCGTTCCAACCACCGAACGTCGGCGGCTGGCCGGTCGGCCCCGCCTGGCTGTCGGCGACCACGATGCTGGCCCGGTACGACTGGGGCCACTTGCTCTTCAGCGCGAGCCGCGACCACCTGAGCGTCGCGCCACCGGCACGCGACCTCGAGGGGTGGGCGCACCAGCTCGGCATGGCCGACCTCTCGCCCAACACCCGCAGCGCCTTGGACGCGTACCTGGCCTCGCGTCCCAACGCGCAGTCTGAGGAGCTGCAGGAGGGCGTGCTCAGCCTGCTGCTCGCCAGCCCCGACTGGATGGTCGCCTGATGGCCGGTTTTACCCGCCGCCAGTTCCTCGTGGGGGCCGGAAGCCTCGCCGGCGTGCAGCTCCTCGCGCCGATCGTCACCCGCTCGGGCGGCGCTGTCGGCGCCGCCGACATCGACCCCGCGACCGACAGCCGCCGGCGGTTGGTCGTCATCTTCCTGCCGGGCGGCAACGACGGGTTGAACACCGTGATCCCCCGCGCCGACGTCGCCGGTGCGCCCCGCCGCTCCGTGTATCAGAAGGTCCGGCCGAACATCGGCTACAGCGCGGGCTCGACCAAGGCCCTCGACCGTCCTGCCGACCACGCCCACGAGCTCGGCCTGAACTCCAAGCTCGACACGCTCTACAGGCTGTACAAGGACGACCGCGTGGCGATCGTGCAAGGCGTCGACTACCCCAACCACAACTACTCGCACTTCGCGTCCCAGACGATCTGGCAGTCCGGTGAGCCTGACCGGGGCCCCGACTCCGGATGGCTGGGGCGGCACCTCGACCGCGCCGGAATCGCCCCCGGGGAGCTGCGAGCCGTTGGCATCGGCACGGCATTGCCGCTGATGTTGACCGGCGCGCGCCAGCAGGGTTCCGAGATCCAGTCGCTGCCCGCGACCCACTTCGTCGACGGCTCGAGCGCAGCCGCAGCAGCACGTCACGCGGCATTGACCAGGTTCGCAACCCATCCGGCAGACCAGCCCGTGCGCCGGCTGGCCGGTCAGCGCGCCCTCGAAGCGGTGACGCTCTCTGGCGACCTGGCCGCCGTCCCCCCGCCGAAGACGACGACGGGTCTGGCTGCCGGTTTGCTCACCGCCCGGCGACTGCTCGAGAGCCGCCTGGGGGTGGAGGCCGTGTTCGTGCCCCAGCAGGCGAACTACGACACCCACGTCACGCAGAAGAGCCAGCACGAGAAGGTGCTGAACGAGCTCGACAACGCCCTCGAGGCGTTCTACTTCGGCACGCTCGGCGGACAGTCGACCGGCGATCGGGCGATGGCCGCCGGCCTGGCGTCGCGCACCCTCGTGCTGATCATCAGCGAGTTCGGCCGGCGCATCGGCGAGAACGGCGGGGCGGGCACCGACCACGGTGCTGCCGCGCCGGTGTTCCTGATCGGACCGCCGCCGGGCACGTCGACGCCTACACTGCAGCCCGGCCTCCACGGCGATCATCCGGACATGGGGACGACGACCCTTCCGGCCGACAACCTGCTGCGCACCACTGACATGCGCGCCGTCTACCAGGCCGTGCTCCAGGGCTGGCTCGGCGACCCCGACCCGCTCTACAACGGGGTCGGCGCGCTGCCGGGACTGTTCGCGTAGCTCTGAGCTAGACAGCCGCCCGTGCACGCAGGGCTCGGTCGCGACGTCCTCACGCTTGCAGCGGGTGTCGCGACCGGGGTCATGTCGGCCGCCTTCGGCGTCGGCGGGGCGACGATCTCGACGCCCGCCATCCGAGCGTTGGGCGCGTCGGCCTTCGTCGCCGTCGGCACGACACTCCCGTCGATCATCCCGAGTGCCGTCTCGGGATCCCTGCGCTACATGCGCGAGGGACTCGTCGACTGGGACGTGGTCACGTGGTCGGCACCCATCGGCGTCGCCACCGCGGTCCTCGGTTCACTGCTGTCCCACGTCGTCCCGGGAAACGGCCACTGGCTGATGATCCTCACCGCGCTGCTCATCGGTGTCACGGCCTGGCGCATGCGCAAGGCGCCGCCCCGGCCCGCGGTCGAAGAAGCCGAGGCCGAAGCCGACATGGCGGGCGCGCGTGCGGTCAGGCAGCACACGTTCCACCGCACGCCTGGCGTCACGGCCGCAGTGGGCGCGGCCGCTGGCCTTCTCTCGGGCCTGCTCGGCATCGGGGGCGGAGTCTTGATGGTGCCGGGCTTCAACCAGATCGTCGGCCTGCGCCTCAAGGAGACGATCGCCACCTCGCTCGTCTGCGTCGGCATCTTCGCCATCCCGGGCATGGTGACGCATGCCTTCCTCGGAGACATCGACTGGCGGTTCGCCCTGCTCCTCTGCGTCGGCGTCATTCCAGGCGCCCGCATCGGCGCCGCCCTCGCCATCAGGGCCGAGCGTCAACAGCTGCGGATTGTCGTCGCGTCGTTCCTCGGGATCGTGGCGTTGATCTATCTCGTCGGCGAGGTCAACGCCCTCGTCCGCTGAAAGACCGCATCGAACATCTCCTCGGTCAGCTTGCCGGTGAAGGTGTTCTGCTGGCTGGGGTGAAACGAGCACACGATCGTGACGTCGCTTTCGGGCACGCGCACCTCGGCGCCGTGGCCGAACTTCGGCTTCGGCCTGATGCCGAGCTCGCGCACCATGACGTCGTACGCGAACTGGCCGAGGACGACGATGACCTTCAGCCTTGTCAGGAGGGCGAGCTCACGACGCAGGTACGGCAGGCACGTGTCTCGTTCCTCAGTGGTCGGCTTGTTCTCCGGCGGCGCGCACCGCACAGCGGCGGCGACGTACGCGCCCGTCAAGCTCAGACCGTCGTCGGCGCTGACCGACGTCGGCTGGTTGGCGTAGCCCGCCCGGTAGAGAGCTCCGAACAGCCAGTCGCCCGACCGGTCACCGGTGAACACCCGCCCTGTGCGGTTGCCGCCGTGAGCGGCGGGCGCCAAGCCGACGATCACAAGCGTCGCCTTCGGGTCCCCAAACCCGGGAACCGGGCGTCCCCAATAGACCTCGTCCCGGAACGCGGCCCGCTTCTCGTCGGCGACCTTCTCCCGCCACGCGACCAGACGCGGACACTCGAAGCAGTCGACGATGTCGGCCGTGACTCGCCCGAGAGAGTCCATCAGCGGAGGGTAGGTTGCGATCGGTCCCACCCATGCCCACGCGTCGCCCCAGGCCCACCCTCGTTCTTCTCGTCCGTCACGGCCACACGCCCACGACGGGCAAGCTCCTGCCCGGGCGAGCGAAGGGACTTCACCTTTCCGACGACGGGCGGAAGCAGGCGGCGGCGGTCGCCGAGCGCATCGGATCGGTGCCCACGGTCGACGCCGTCTACGCGTCGCCGCTCGAGCGCACCAAGGAGACGGCCGCGCCGATCGCCAAGGCCCACGGGCTGCGCGTGCACACCGTCAAGGGGCTGCTCGAGGTCGACATCGGCGAGTGGACGGGGTGGGAGCTGAAGCGGGCTGCGAAGACCGAGGAATGGAAGACCGTCCAGAAGCGGCCGAGCGCGTTCCGGTTTCCCGGTGGAGAGTCGTTTCTCGAGATGCAGAGCCGCATCGTCGACACCATCGAGCGCATCCGCGCCGACCACCCCGGTGGGACGGTCGTCGCCGTGTCGCACGCCGACCCGATCAAAGCGGCGGCGGCCGACGCCGTGGGCACGCCCCTCGACCTCTTCCAGCGCATCGTGATCTCCCCGTGCTCGGTGACGGCGATCCTGTACGGCGACTCGGCGCCGATCGCCCTCACCGTCAACTCGACCGGCGACCTCAAGGCGCTGGCTCCCAGCTGACGCCATGTCGGACTCCTACAACCTCGACGACGTCGACACGCTCACCACCGGCACCGTCGGGCCGCCCGGCCAGCGCGTGTTCTATCTGCAGGTGCAACGCGGTCCGCAGTTGCTGACGTTCAAGATGGAGAAGACCCAGGTCGCGGCGCTCGTGCGCTACCTGGGCACGCTGCTGGCCGACCTGCCTCCGCCCGACGTGCTGCCGGCCCAGCTCGACCTGGTGGAGCCCGTCGAGCCGGAGTGGGTCGTCGGCACGCTCGGCGTGTCGTACGACGAGGACACCGACCGGTTCGTGCTGCTGGTCGAGGAGCTCGTCGAAGAGGGCGAGGAGGGAGCGATGGCGCGCATCGCCGCGACGCGCGACCAGGTCGCCGGCCTCGTGCTCCATGGTGCCGAAGTCGTCGAGGCCGGTCGGCCGCCCTGCCCGCTCTGCGGCGAACCGCTCGATGCCGAAGGACACGTGTGCGTCCGGACGAACGGCCACAAGCCAACCGCCTGAAGGCGCTCCGCGAGGGCGACGTCGAGGTCGAGGGGCGCATGCCCTGGAGCTCGAACGGCACCTATCTCGTCCAGGTCTGCGCCGACGGCGAGGCCACTCGCGCCGTGTACAAACCCGAGCGCGGCGAGCGCCCACTGTGGGACTTCCCGCCAGGGCTGTACCGCCGGGAGGTGGCGGCCTACGTCGTGGCTGATGCGCTCGGGTGGGGGATCGTCCCCGAGACGGTCGTACGCGAAGGCCCGCTCGGCACGGGATCACTCCAGCGCTTCGTCGACGCCGACTTCGCCCAGCACTACTTCACGCTCCTCGAGTTCCCCGACCACCACGACGCGCTCAAGACCATCTGCACGTTCGATCTCGTCGCCAACAACGCCGACCGAAAGGGCGGTCACTGCCTGCTTGGCACTGATAGGCAGCTCTGGTCGGTCGACCACGGGCTCTGCTTTCACGTCGACCCCAAGCTGCGGACTGTCATGTGGGACTTCGAGGGGATGCCGATCCCGGACCGACTGGTGGCGGACCTGGCCCGGTTCGCAATGGCCATTCCAGACGAGCTCCGCGCACTGCTCGACGAAGACGAGCTCGAGGCGTTGGCGGCGCGGGCTGCCGCGATCGTCAAGCGTCCGGTGTTCCCACCGGCGCGCTCGGCCCGGCCCTATCCCTGGCCGCTCGTCTAGCGCCGACCCCGCGCTCGAAGCCCTTCTTGCGCTGGATAACCGGACATCGTCCGGTTATCCACCCCGAGAACGCTTAGGACGGCAGGCCGAGGACGCGGTCGAGATAGGCGTTGCGGAAGCGGCCGTCGGGGTCGGTGCGCGTGCGGACGGCCTGGAAGCGATCCCACTCGGGATACCTCGGCGACAGGGTGGCGGCCGTCTGGTAGTGCATCTTCCCCCAGTGGGGGCGTCCGCCGAGGGGGTCCATGATCGCCTCGACGCCGCGGAAGTACTGCTCGAACGGCTCGCCGACGTAGCGGTGGACGGCGATGTAGCCGCGCTGTTCGCCGAAAGCGGTCGACAGCGGGATGTCGTCGGGCGCCACGAAGCGCACCTCGATGGGGAAGCTGATCATCATCCCGCTGCGGTCGATGAAGTCCTTCACGGCGAGCAGGGCATCGGGGATCGCGGCGCGCGGGATCGAGTACTCCATCTCGACGAAGTGCACCATGCGGGGCGTGACGAACGTCCGGTGGCTCGGCTTCACGTAGTCGAGCCGACCACCCGACGGCGCCAGGTGGGCGAGCCGGGGAATCAGCGAGGGTCGCCGCCGACCGACCCGGCACATCAACCCGAACGCCACATTCTCGAACAGGACCTTGTCCCGAACTTCCTTCCAGCGCGGCATGCCACCGACGGGCTCGTCGGTGCGGTTGTTGCGCTTGGTAAGCGTCCAGCCCGTGTGGGGCACGTAATAGAACTCGAAGTGATCGTTGTCCTCGACGTAGGAGTCGATGTTCTCGAGCACGTGGTCGAGACGCATCGGCTCCTCGATGGCGTGAAGGCTGAAGGCGGGAACGCACTGCAACGTCACCGTCGACAGCACACCGAGTG
>JAFASB010000445.1 GCA_019244985.1 Acidimicrobiia bacterium
GCGGCGAGCGCCCGGGCCACGCCGACCCGCTGGCGCTGTCCACCGGAGAGCTGGTCCGGATAGCGCTGCCGGAACTCGGCCGGCTCGAGTCCGACCAGGTCAAGCAGCTCGTCCACCCGCGCCCGCAGCTTGCGCCTGTCCCACCCCAACAGACGCGGGACGGTCGCCACGTTCTGGGCGACGGTCTCGTGCGGGAACAGGCCCACCTGCTGAATGACGTAGCCCATGCGGCGCCGCAGCTTCACCGGGTCGCCGTCGGTCACATCTTCGTCGTCGAGAATGATCCGGCCGCCCGACGGCTCGATCAGCCGGTTGATCATCCGCAGCGTGGTCGTCTTGCCGGATCCCGACGGGCCGATGAGAACGCAGACCTCACCCTCGTCCACGTCGAGGCTCAGCTCTTGCACCACCGTGCGGCTGCCGTAGCGCTTGCTCACCGACTCGAGCCGCAGCATTGAAGCGCGAGGGTACTCTTCGCCGATGCCGGGGCCTGCGGTGGTCGCGCAGACGAGCGAGCCGTGGATCCGATGGAACTGGGTCTCGAGCCACACCGACGTCCTCTTCCACGCCCTTCGCGACCACATCGAGCTCACGTTGATCGCGGTGGGGATCGGGATGCTGATCTCCGTGCCCCTCGCCCTGCTCGCCCGGCGGTGGCGGTGGTTCGAGGCGCCGGTTCTCTCGGTGACAGGGATCCTGTACACGATCCCGTCGATCGCGCTGCTGGCCCTCCTCGTGCCGTGGACCGGCCTGACCAGGACGACCGCGGAAATCGCTCTCGTCAGCTACACCCTGCTCATCCTCATCCGCAACATCGTGGCCGGCCTCGCCGGCGTTCCGCCCGACGTCCGCGAAGCGGCGGAGGGCATGGGGTACACCTCGACGCGGCAGTTCACGCGGGTCGAGCTGCCGCTGGCGCTGCCGGTGATCATCGCCGGCATACGCATCGCGGTCGTGACGACGATCGGCTTGGTGACCGTGACCGCCGTCATCGGCCAGGGCGGCCTGGGACAGCTCATCCTCGACGGCCTGATCCGCGATTTCCGCACCGAGGTCGTCGTCGGGTCAGCGCTGTGCGTCGCCCTCGCCGTGATCGCCGACCTCGCCCTCATCGGCGTGCAACGCATCGCCATGCCCTGGGCCCGGAAGCGCAGCACCCCTTGAAGTTCATCGGCGACGTGATCGCGTGGTTCTTCACCGCCTCGCACTGGCAGGGCACCAACGGCATCCCCCATCGGATGTTCGAGCACGTGGTGATGTCGGGCGCGGCAGTCGGCGCCGCCCTGCTGGTCGCCCTCCCACCGAGCCTCTACCTCGGCCACCTGCGCCGGTTCGGGTCGATTGCCATCAACTTCACGAACGCGGGCCGGGCCATCCCTTCCTTCGCCGTGCTCGTTCTGGCCGCCCAGATCCTCGGCATCGGCGCCGAGCCTGCGTTCATCGCGCTGTTCGTGCTTGCCATACCGCCGCTCGTCACCAATAGCTACGTGGGCATGGCCGACGTCGACCCCGAGATCAGGGAGTCGGCGAAGGGCATGGGCATGACCGGATGGCAGAGCCTGTGGCACGTCGAGCTGCCCGTCGCCCTCCCGGTCGTGCTCGCCGGCGTGCGCACGGCGGCCGTGCAGGTCGTCGCCACGGCCACACTGGCCGCGCTGGTGGCGTGGGGCGGGCTGGGCCGCTACATCATCGACGGGCTCGCCCAGCGTGACTTCGTGCAGGTGTTCGCGGGGGCGTTCATGGTCGCCCTCCTGTCCGTGTTGACCGAGCTCGTCCTCGCCCTCTTGCAGCGCTTCACCGTCTCGGCTGGCCTTACCCACCGCCATCGAGGCAAGAATGAGCCCTTCGTCGGCGCCGCCACCGCTGTGGTCGAGCCGACCTGACGTCACCAAGGAGACATCGATACATGCGGAAGATCCGGGCCCGCCTCGCCCTCCCAGCGCTCGTCCTTGCGCTCGGCCTCGTCGTCGCTGCGTGCGGCGGGGGCAGCAGCAAGTCGAGCAGCGGCACGACGACGGCCAAGGAATCGGTCACCGTCGCGGCCTTCAACTTCTCGGAGAGCGCCATCCTCGCCAACATCTACGGCAAGGCGCTGCAGTCCAAGGGATACCGAGTGACGTTCAAGCCGAACCTCGGCACCCGTGAGGTTGTCGAGCCCGCGCTTCTCAAGGGTGACGTCGACGCGTACGTCACCTACGGCGCCACCGAGCTCACGTTCCTCAACATCTCAGGCGACGCGGGTACCGCGACGCCCGACGTGCAACAGACGGTCACCCGTCTGCGTGACGCTTACGCGGCGAAGGGCGTCAGGGTGCTCGACGCCTCCCCCGCCGCGGACGCGAACGCCTTTGCGGTCACCAAAGCAACGGCCGACAAGGACAAGCTCGTGAAGATGTCGGACCTGGCGCCGTTCGCAGCACAGATGACGCTCGGCGGGCCGCCCGAATGCCCGACCCGGCCGTTCTGCCAGCCCGGGCTCCAGAAGACCTACGGGCTGAAGTTCAAGGCGTTCAAGGCGCTCGACGCGGGCGGTCCACTGTCGAAGAACGCGCTCGCCAACGGTGACGTCAACGTGGCGCTCATCTTCTCGAGCGACGGTGCCGTCCAGGCCCGCAACTTCGTCATCCTCCAGGACGACAAG
>JAFASB010000451.1 GCA_019244985.1 Acidimicrobiia bacterium
GACGCTGGCTACCTGGCCCCGCACTGGCCGAAGCCGTGGGGTCGCGACGCGGGCCCGGTCGAGCAGCTGGTCATCGACGAGGAGATGACCAAGGCGCACATCCGGCGGCCGAACCTCGCCGTCGGGGCGTGGGCCCTGCCGACGATCATCGCCCACGGCACGCCCGAGCAGCAGGAGCGCTTCGTCGGCCCCACGCTGCTCGGTGAGATCTGGTGGTGCCAGATGTTCAGCGAGCCGGGCGCCGGCTCCGACCTGGCGTCCCTCTCGACCAAGGCCGTGCGCGTCGACGGCGGCTGGTCCCTGTCCGGCCAGAAGGTCTGGACGTCGATGGCCCAGCGCGCGGACTGGGCGATCTGCCTGGCGCGAACCGACCCCGACGCCGCCAAGCACGCGGGGATCACGTACTTCCTCGTCGACATGAAGTCCGAGGGCCTCGACGTGCGGCCGCTGCGCGAGCTCACCGGCGAGGCGATGTTCAACGAGGTCTTCCTGTCCGACGTGTTCGTCCCCGACGACTGTGTCGTCGGTGCCGTGAACGACGGCTGGCGCTTCGCCCGCACGACGCTGGCCAACGAGCGGGTGTCGATGTCGAGCGGGTCCTCCTTCGGCGGTGGCGTCGAGAACTTCCTGCAGCTCGTGGCGGCCCGTCCCGACGTCGCGGGAGATCCCGTGGTCCTTGACCGCGTCGGGGGCCTCGTCGCTGAGGCGCAGTCGCTCTCGCTGCTGGGCCTGCGCACCGCGCTGCGGGCCGTGTCCGGGGTCGAACCGGGCCCCGAGTCGAGCGTGCGCAAGCTGCTCGGCGTCGAGCACGAGCAGCGCACCCAGGAGCTGGGCCTGGTGGTGCTGGGCGGTGACGGGGCTACGACCGAGGGCGATGCCGCGGGATGGACCTTCGGCTTTCTCGCCAACCGCTGTCTCACGATCGCCGGCGGCACCAGCGAGGTGCAGCGAAACGTGATCGGCGAGCGTCTACTGGGGTTGCCCCGCGACCCCTAAAATGCGATCCTCGTTGGAGGCGAACTGGGGAGCCTGCGGACATGGATCGACGAGAGGTTGTAAGCGAGCGTCGGACGGGCGATCGTCGCACGGCACCGGCCTTTCGGCCGGCAGGCGCGGAGCGGCGGTCGGGATTCGACCGGCGAGCAGGCGACCGGCGCGACAGCTACGGCGACCGGCGCCGCGTGACCGACCGTCGGCGGCGTATGGCGCACGAGCCGGCCGGCGGCCGCCGGCGTACCGACTGGGTGGCGGCCCTGCCGCCGCGCGGTCGCCTCGTCCCCGCATTGCTCGTCGTCGCCGTGACCCTCGCCGATCTCGCCGTGGCCCAGGTCACCGACACCAAGGGCTGGCCGCTGCTGTTCATCGCGGCCGCCTTCCCGATCGTCGCCTACGACCTCGCCAACCCGTGGCGGTGGCGCTGGCACCTCGCAGGCGTGTGGGTCGCCGTCAGCGTGTTCGTGCTCGTCGCCGGCGTGAACATCGGCTACATGCTGGCGAGCTAGGAGCCGCCTAGGCCTCGACGAGGTCGGCCCTGTAGTCGGGGTGAGCCGTGAGCCAGTCCGAGGCCCGGCGCATCGACAGTTCGTTCTGCTTGTTGATGAACCTGTAGATCGGGCCCTCGAACCACTTGAACGGGGCCTTGGCGATGTTGTAGCGCTCCTCGAAGTGAAAGCGGGTGCGGTTGGGGCCGATGGGCTCGAGTCGCACCTTGCCCGTCTGGTCGTTGGCCGGGTCCTTGCTGATCATCGTGTACGTGTAACCGCGCTCGGGCTCGACGTCGGTGACCAGTTCGAGGGCCGAGCCGCGGCGCCCCAACGGCATCTTGTAGATGACGCGCCGCAGGCGCCCGTTGTGATGCTCGTCGCCGGGCCACAGCACCTGCACCTCGACGACCATCGGCGCGTACTCGGTCCAGCGGTCGTAGTCCTGGAACAGGGCCCACAGTCTGGCGGCCGAGTGCGGGAACTCGACCGAGTAGGTGTGCTCTCTCAAGTGTTCTCGAGGGCGCGCAGGCCGGCGACCGTCGCCTTGTCCTTGGGGATGGTGGCGAAGGGGTCGTAGCGGAAGATGCGCGTGGCGTTCTCGTAGGTGATCTTGTTGATCTCGGCGTCGGGCACGCCGTCGAGCTGCTTGATCACCGACTCGGGAGAGTGCGGCCAGCTGGAGTCGGAGTGCGGGTAGTCGCACTCCCACGTGATGTTGTCGATGCCGACGGCGTGGCGCGCCTCGACGCCCGCCCGGTCGCTGATGAAGCAGAACGTGAAGTGGTCGCGGGCCACCTGGCTCGGCAGCTGATCGCCGAACTCCTGGTGCGTCCAGAAGCGGTGCTGCTGGTACACGTAGTCGATGCGCTCCAGCCAGTAGGGGAGCCACCCGATGCCGCCCTCGGAGAGGGCGAACTTCAGGTTGGGGAACTTGCGAAGGACGTTCGACCACAGCAGGTCGGTCGCCGCCGACATGGAGTTCAGCGGCGTCATCGTGATCAGCACGTCGAACGGGGCGCCGTCCTTCAACCCGAGCATCGTCGACGACGACCCGATGTGCAGGCAGATGACGGTGCCCTCCTCCTCGCAGGCCGCGAAGAACGGGTCCCAGTGGTCCTGGAAGATGTTCGGCCAGCCGAGGGCGCCCGGATCCTCGGAGAAGGTGACCGCGTGGCAGCCCTTCTTGGCGACCCGGCGCACCTCGTCGGCCATCAGCTGGGGATCCCAGATCGGCGGGATCGACAGGGGGATGAAGCGACCGGGGTAGGACCCGCACCACTCGTCGATGTGCCAGTCGTTGTAGGCGCGCAGCATGTTGAGACCGACGTCGAGGTCCTTCGACTTCGAAAACAGCTGACCGCAGAACTGCACGAACGAGGGGAAGCACATGGAGCCGAGGACACCGTTTCGGTTCATGTCCTTCACCCGTTCGTGGATGTCGTAGCAGCCGGCTCGGATCTCCTCGTAGCGCGTCGGGTCGACGTTGTACTCCTCGGGCGGACGGCCGGCGACGGCGTTGAGGCCGATGTTGGGGATCTCGCTGCCCTCGTAGACCCACACGTCAGTTCCGTCGTCGCGCTTGACGCTCTTCGGCGCCTGCTCCTTCCACTTGTCCGGCAGGTGGTTCTCGAACATGTTCGGCGGCTCGACCACGTGGTCGTCGACGCTGACGAGGATGAGATCTTCGAGTTGCATCTCGGGGGGCCCCTTTGCTGACGCTCGTGTCAGGGTACTCTCCGGCGCGATGGCAACCGACAAGCCGGCGCTGATCCTCGGCGACCGCGTCGAGTCGTTCGCCGAGCTCGACTCGCGTTCGGACCGGTTGGCGGTCGTGCTCGAGAAGCGCGGCGCCCGCCCGGGCGCGCCGGTCGCGGCCGTGCTGCCGAACGGCATCGAGTTCTTCGAGGTGTCGATGGCGGCGTCCAAGCTCGAGGTGCCTTTCCTTCCGATCAACTGGCACCTGAAGCCCGTCGAGGTCGAGTACATCGTGCGTGACGCGGGCGCGTCCGTCGTCGTCGCCGACGCTTACGAGGCTGACATTGAGGCGGTGGAAGACGCACCCGTTCGCGACCGGGCGGCAGGGCCCTCGCTCGTCTTCTATACGTCGGGCACGACCGCCCGCCCGAAGGGCATCGTGATGGAGGGCTTCAGCCGCGAGCGCATGCGGATGGGCATGCAGGGTCAGGTCGCCCTGTGGGGCTGGACGCCCGACGACGTTCACCTGCTGTGCGGCCCGGCCTATCACGCCGGGCCGTGCGGGTGGACCCACACCGCGCTCTACATCGGCGCCACCACGGTGATCATGCCGAAGTGGGATGCGCGCGAGTGGCTTCGCCTCGTGCAAGAGCACCGGGTCACGCGCGCGTTCATGGTCCCGGCCCACTTCATCCGATTGCTCGAGGTACCGGAGGACGAGCGAGGTTCGTTTGACCTCTCGAGTCTCCGGATCATCGTGCACGGCGCGGCTCCGTGCCCCGTTCCGGTGAAGCGGCGCATCATCGAGTGGCTGGGCGCCTTCGGCTGCGAGATCCATGAGCTCTACGGCGGGTCCGAAGGGGGCGCCACCAAGATCGGCCCAGACGAATGGCTGCGGAAGCCGGGAAGCGTCGGCAAACCGTGGCCGGGTGTCGAGGTGCGCGTGCTCGACGAATCCGGCGTCCGTCTCCCGGCGGGCGAGACGGGGCAGATCTACATGACGCCGATGAGCGGCCGCTTCGAATACCGCAACGATCCCCACAAGACGGCCGAGGCGTGGCGGGACGACGCCTTCACCATCGGCGAGATCGGGCATCTCGACGAGGACGGCTATCTGTTCATCACCGACCGCAAGTCCGACATGGTGCTGTGGGGTGGCGTGAACATCTCGCCGCGCGAGATCGAGGAGGTGCTCTACGACCACCCCGACGTCGTCGACTGCGCAGTGTTCGGTGTCCCCGACGAACGTTCGGGCGAACGGCTGAAGGCGATGGTCGAGGCGCGGGGCGACCTGACGGCCGACGAGCTGACGGCGTTCGTGGCCGACCGCCTGGCTGACTACAAGGTCCCTCAGGACTGGGAACTGGTCGACGAGCTCCCTCGCGATTCCGCCGGCAAGGTGAAGAAGCGGCTCCTACGAGACGCGCACTGGCAGGACCGGCCCACCCAGGTCTGACTCCCGTCTGAATTGCCCACTACCTCTCCGATCTTCAAATCACCGCCGGAAAACGGGCACAAACGGAGCGCGAGTCCGACATCGGAGAGGTTTGTGGTCAAGAGACCGCACCTTCGATGACCTGGCCCAGGGCCAAGAGGCGGTCTTCGCTGTTGTGGGGGCCGACCAGCTGGAGGCTCGCCGGGAGGCGGCCGTTGGTCGGGACCGGCAGGGCCAGGGCCGGGTTGCCGGAGAGGTTGATGGAGCCGGTGCCGATCGTGAGGTCGAACTCCTTGTCGCTGTCGACCGGGATCGGGAACATCGGCATCGTCGGCAGGGCGATGACCTCCACGCGTTCGAAAATCTGAGCCAGCTCGCGCTGCCAGTCCTTCCGCCCTGCCTCGGCCTGCTCGACGTTCTCGGCCGCGACCCCCCGGCCCAGCTCGATGCGCGTCGCCACCGCTTCGCCCAGTCCGTCCTTGCCGAGCAGATGGCTGTCGAGCGCGAACGCCTCGGCGATCAGGATGACGCCGTTGTCGGTGAAGGCCTTCATCCAGCCGGGGAGGTCCACGTCGACGACCTCGAGCTCGGCTGTGGCCAGGGCGCGGTCGATGGCATCGTCGATCGCCGGGTCGGTGTTCGGCAGCCGGAACCGGCCCACCGCTGTCGGCGCCGCGCCGGCCACCGAGAAGCCCGGCTCCAGAAGCTGCATGCCGAGCACCAGTCCGGCCACGTCCCTGGCCATGGGCCCGACGGTGTCGAGGCTGAGCGCCAACGGCCATACGCCTTCGAGGGGGATGCGCCCGTGGGTCGTCTTCAGGCCCGCCGTGCCGCAGCAGGCGGATGGGATACGCACCGAGCCGCCGGTGTCGCTGCCGTAGGCGACGTCGGCCTCGCCGCTGGCGATGGCAACCGCCGATCCGCTCGACGAGCCGCCGGGCACCAGCGTCGGGTCCAGGGGGTTGACCGGCGTGCCGTACCAGACGTTGACGCCGGTGGCGCCGAAGGCCAGCTCGTGGAGGTTGGTCTTGCCGACGATGCGGGCATCGGCGGCCCGAGCGCCCTGCATGCACGGGGCGTCCTTCTCGGCCGGCTCCGCGGCATCGGCCACCGCTCTCGAGCCCGCGGTTGTCGGCACGCCCTCGACGTCGATGAGGTCTTTGACCGCGAGACGAGGCCCGCTGCCCGACCCTTCCAAACGGGTGATGAAAGTCGTCACGCGCATAGGGTGACACGCGCGTCAGGTCCGGAGTCGAGGGGAGTAGGGAAGTGGCCGAGCAGAAGCTGTACTTCGAGGACGTGAGCGAGGGCGACGAGGCCCCCGAGGTCACCCACGAGCTCACCCGCACCGACCTCGTCCAGTACGCCGGCGCGTCGGGCGACTTCAACCCCATGCACCACGACGAGGTCAAGGCCCAGGCCGCGGGCCTGCCCAGCGTCTTCGGCCATGGCATGTTCTCGGCCGGTTTCCTGGCCCGCGCCGTCACCGACTACGTCGGGGTCGGCAGCCTGACCAAGTACAAGGTTCGCTTCGCCAAGCAGACCTGGCCCGGCGAGGTCTTCAAGACCCAGGTCAAGGTCACGGCGAAGCGCAAGGAGGACGGCGCCAACCTCGTCGACCTCGACTGCACGCTGGTCAACCAGGACGGCGAGGTGAAGGTCAGCGGC
>JAFASB010000468.1 GCA_019244985.1 Acidimicrobiia bacterium
TCCAGCTGGCCGCCTTCTCCGTCGGCCTCGGTGCCACCGGCCTGACCTTCTTCGACGACGAGGTGAAGGCCACATTCGACACCGACGCCGCGTGCATGCTGGTGACGGCCGTCGGCGTCCCCGACTACCGCTCACGTCCGGGCGGCGCACCGCGGCGCCCGACGTACCTCACCGGCTTCGACGACCTCATGGGCCGCCTGCAGCTGCGAATGATGCAGGCGCGATGACCGTACGGCTGCTCACGATCATGGGGTCGGGCGAGACCAGCCCGACGATGGTGAAGGTGCACCGCGAGCTGCTGCAGCGCGCGGGCGGGCGCGCCGTCGTCCTCGACACGCCGTTCGGCTTCCAGGAGAATGCCGACGAGATCACCGCCAAGGCCCAGGCTTACTTCCGGGAGAGTGTCGGCGCCGACCTCGGTGTCGCCAGCTACCGCTCGCGCGCCACAGACGACACGGTCTCCTACGAGACCATGCTCACCCGCCTGCGGGACGCCAGCTACGTCTTCGCCGGACCCGGGTCGCCGTCGTACGCCCTCGAACAGTGGCGCGACTCGGCGGTGCCCGCGATGCTGCGCGCCAAGCTCCGAGACGGTGGTGCTGTCACCTTCGCCAGCGCGGCGGCCCTCGTGCTCGGCACCCACACGGTGCCGGTCTACGAGATCTACAAGGTGGGCCAGGCGCCACACTGGCTCGATGGGCTCGACGTCATCGCCGAGGCCGACCTGCGTGCCGCGGTCGTCCCCCACTTCGACAATGCCGAGGGCGGGACCCACGACACCCGCTACTCGTACCTCGGCGAGCGCCGCCTCCGCGAGATGGAGACCCAGCTGCCGGACGACGTCTTCATCCTCGGCGTCGACGAGCACACCGCTTGCACCCTCGACCTCGACGCCGACACGGCAACCGTCGCCGGCCTCGGCGCCGTCACCATCCGCCGCGACGGCCAGAGCACCCGCTTCGAGTCGGGATCGACCGTCCCCCTCGACGCCTTCCGCAGTCCCGAGGAAATAGCCGTCGAAACTCGACAGCTATTTCCTCGAAACGAGCCGCGGGACGCGGCCACGCCGTTTCTCGACGGGGTGCGCGCCATCGAGCGCGACTTCGACGGCGCCGTGGCCGCTGGCGACGCACGCGGGGCGGTGAAGGCGGTGCTCGACCTCGACGACCTGATGGCCGAGTGGGCAAGTGAGACGTTCTCCGCCGACGAGGAAGCCCAGGCGCGGGCGGCGGTGCGGTCGATGGTGACCCGGCTCGGCGGGGCGGCCGACACTGGTCTCCGCGACCCCAAGGAGGTCGTGGGCCCCTTCGTCGAGGCCTTGCTGGAGGCCCGTGACCGAGCGCGCAACGACAAGCGGTTCGACGAGGCCGACGCCATCAGGGCCGGGCTGACAGACGCCGGCGTCGAGATCAGGGACACCCCCGCCGGCACCGACTGGGTTCTCTGAGCCCCGCTGGCTTGACGACCACTAGCGTCCGACGCACCGGCCCCCATCGTCTAGCGGCCTAGGACACCACCCTTTCAAGGTGGCGGCACGGGTTCGAATCCCGTTGGGGGTGCCTGCTCCGTTTCAGCTACCGCTGGGATACCAGCCCACGACGTCGAAGATGACGTGCGTGCTCCCGACCAGGTTGTAGACGTCGACCTTCCCGTCAGGACCCACGGGCACCACCACCAGGTTGGGGATGGTCTCCCCGGCGGTGAAGTTCAGGTTGGAGGCGTTGGGACGCGAGGCCCCGGTCGGATACAGCGTGAGGAAGCCGTTGACCGTCGGTTGGGTGACGGTGACGTTCATCACGACCGCGGCGACGCCGCTGGCGGGCACTCCGCCGGACCCGTCGATCGTCTCGGCTCGCGTCTCACCGGTCCCGAACGCGCCGCCGCTGTCACCGATCCCGTTGCGGGTGTCGAGGATGCGCGCCGGCGTCAGGGGGTTGAAGGAGTCGCCAGTCGAGCCGTACCAACCCACGACGTCGAAGATGACGTGCGTGCTCCCGACCAGGTTGTAGACGTCGACCTTGCCGTCGGCGCCCACGGGGGCCACGACGAGGTTCGGGATCGTCTCGCCGGCGGTGAAGTTCAGGTTGGAGGCGTTGGGCCTGGTCCCACCGTCCGGATAGATCGTCACGAAGCCGTTGGCGCTCGGCTGCGTCACGGTCACGTTCATCGCCACCGCGGACACGCCCGTCGACGGCACTCCACCGAGGCCGTCGATCGTCTCGGCTCGCGTCTCACCAGTGTTGAACGGGCCGCCCGCGTCTCCTGTCCCGACGCGCGTGTCGAGGATGCGGGCGGGCGTGAGGGGGTTGAAGCGGCTGCGGAGGGTCGCGACCTGGACGGCCCGGGCGGCATCGAGCAATCCGACGCCCGTCCACGCGTTGCGACCGCCGTACAGCGGCGTCGCGGTGTCCATGAGGAGCGAGCGCAGATTGTCGGGCGTGTACGCGGGGTTGACCGCCAGCAGGAGGGCGGCGGCGGCCGAGACGAGAGGGGTCGAGAAGCTGGTGCCGGCCGCGGTCATGAGACCGCCGCTGTTCGACAGGAGGAGGAGGTCGTCGGCGCTGTTCCCGTCCGCGCTGCCGCCGGGAGCGACCATGTCGACGTACGAGCCGAAGTTCGAGTACGAGGCGACGGTGCCGTCCCGCCCCGTCGCGCCGACCGACAGCACGCCGGGCAGCGCAGCCGGATACGAGGCGCGGTCGCCGTTCTGGGCCTGGTTGCCGGCGGCGGCGACGATGAGGACTCCGCTGGCCTGAGCGGACGCAACCTCGTTGGCCTCGGTCGCGTCGTAGCACTCGCTTCCGATGCTGAGGTTGGCGATCTTGACCCCGTGCTGCACCGCGTACTGCAGGCCCGCCACCTCGTCGCTGGTCGCGACGCCGGCCGCCGACCCGACCTTGATCGGCATGACCGCGGTGTTCCAACCGAGGCTGGCGACGTCGGTGCTGTTGTCGGTG
>JAFASB010000152.1 GCA_019244985.1 Acidimicrobiia bacterium
CGCGGCCCGCACGACAGCCACGGGTTGAGCACCACCCGCTGACCCACCTCCACGCCCTTTGCCCGGGGGCCGAGCGCCACGACCTCGGCGACCACCTCGTGGCCGGGCACGAACGGAAAGCTGACGATCGGCTCGAAGTACCTCGAGCTCTTGCCGTCGACCGTCGCCAGGTCGGACCCACAGATCCCCGCCAGACGCGGCCGCACGCGATGCCACTCGGGACCGGGCAGCTCCGGCGGGTCGACGTCGGTCAGGCGCAGGGGCCCGACGCGCGCTCCCCCGCCCGGGGCCAGCGATCCCGCGACCCGCGCCGCCGCGAACCGCGGCAGCGACCGCTCGAACACCAAGGCCTTCATGCTCTACTCCCCGCCATCAGGAGGAGCGGGCGGCGGGCGCCCGGGGCACGGGACCAGTCCTCGGTGTGCCAACCCCGGCGGCGGGCAATGGTGGCCAGCTTGGCCTCGGGGTTGACGGCGACGGGATAGCCGGCGGCCTCGAGCATCGGGAGGTCGCTGGCCGAGTCGGCGTAGGCGACGGCTTCGGACAACTCCAGGCCCTCCGACTCGGCATAGTCAGCCATGATCAACGCCCGAGCCTCCCCCGTCGGCGGTGACTCGACGAGCTCGCCGGTGAAGCGGCCGTCGCGCTCGCCCATGCGGGCGCACACGACGTCGTCGAACAGCGGGCGCAGTGGGGCGATCACGAAGTCGAGGGCGCCGGTGATCAGCAGCGTGCGATGGCCGAGGGCCCGATGTTCACGCACACGGCGCATGCCCGCGGGAAACGACTTCGTCAGGAGCAGGTTGTAGAACAGCTCCCACGCGTCTGCGCGCAGCCGATCGGCGGGGGCATCCTCGTAGCGGCGGTAGAAGTGGCGCAGGAAGTCGCCGCGGTCCTGGCGGTCAAGCCTGAGCAGCCCGGGCGCCTCGCGCAGCGTGCGCAGCGTGAAGCGGGCGCGCTCGTCGGAGGACATCCGGCGCGTCGCCAACCAGGCGAACGACTCCACCACGTTGGAGGCGATCAGCGTGTTCTCGAGGTCGAACACAGCCAGGTGGCGGTCGGGCGACAGCACCGCCTTGCGTCCGCGATCGGCACGAGTGGGACCGGTGCGTCGGCCCGGCGTCGTCCGCACGCGTGCGTGACTGACGACCGACGGCAGGTGGACGTCCTGCACGTAGTCGGTCCAGTCGATGACGCCCGGATCGAACGTGAACGTGCGCTGGTCGTTTTCGTCCAACGTCGACCACAGCGCCAGCAGGCGGTCGACGCGAAAGACCGCCTCGGTCTCGGCATAGGCGCCGTACAGCTCCACATATCCCATCGCCCGATCGACGGTGGCCTTGCGCTCCTCGACTCGTGCCGACAGCTCCGCCTGCCGCCCCCGCACGGGCAGCTGGGTGACGGCTCGCTCGACGAAGCCGAGCACCTTGGACAACCGCTGCAGCTGGCCCTGCACCCGACCCCGGCCGGGGAACGACCACTCGGGGACGTCGATGGGCTGACCCTGGCTGTCGTAGATGGGATGGTCACGGAACCACTGCCTGACCAGGTCGACGAGGCGCCGGTAGCGCAACGGATTCCGAGACCCCGACGCCACCTGGTACACGCTCGGACCGCTCTCGTCGGCGCCTCGCGCAGCGACGGCGATGATGGCGGCGACGACCAGGTCGACGGGGATGACGTCGACGATTCCTTCGGGGAGGCCGGGGAACTCGGCCAGCAGCCCGCGCCCGTAGGAGATGATCACGGGCTCGGCCATCCGGAAGCCTCGGATCCAACCGGGCGTGGGCTCGCTCAGGGCGGACTCGATGATCGAGGGGCGCACGGTCGTGACTGCGAGATCGCCGCGCGTCTCCAGGAGGGCCCGCTCGCCGAGGGACTTCGTGTAGGCGTACGAGTCCGGCCAGCCGAGCATCTGGGCCCGCGCCCGGCCGAGCTCCACCAGACGATCGCGCACCCAGTCGGAGCGGAGGCGCTCGGACTTCTCAGCGAGCAGCGGCGAGCCGGCCGCCCCGAGTTCGCGACGCGCCTGCTTCCGGAATCCTTCGAGGGCATCCGGACGGCGGCTTTCGGCGTCGGTGTCGGCGCGCGCTCGGCGGGCGGCGTCGACCTCGCCGCGCCAGTCGACGTCGGTGGCGAAGGGCGTATCGGGCAGCAGGCGCTCCGGCGCGTCGCCGCGGCGTGCGCCAGCGACATACGCAGTGGACACCGCGACCAGATGGGCCGCCGATCCGGCCTCGCGCAAGACGGCCGCGACGCGCACGGGGCCCAGGAGGTTGACTTCGACCGCGGCGTCGAGCGGCGAATCGAAGCTCACTGCTGCGGCTGAGTGCACGACGACGTCGGCCGAAGTGAAAAGGCGCCGGTCGTCGTCGTCGAGGCCCAAGCCGTCGACGGACACGTCGCCACCGACGACGTGCACGCGCCGCTCGATCTCACCGTCGAAGCTGTCGCCCAGCTCCGAGCGAAGGCGGTCGAAGCAGTCGTTCCGGAAGATCTCCCGCCGGGCCCGATCGGCGGCCGAGGCCCGGCGACCGGGACGCACCAGCAACACGACTTCGCACTCCGGCACTGAACGCAGCAGGCGCTCGACCAGTGCGGTGCCGAGAAACCCCGTGGCGCCCGTCACGGCCACGCGTTTGCCCGCGAGCGCCTGAGGGATCACCCGTCCTTTCTAATGCGCAGGGCCTGTCGCGCCCGCTTCGGCTCGCTAGACGGTGATGGCCTCGGGCAGCGGCAGCGTGAAGGCGAACGTCGACCCTCGGCCCATCTCGGACTCGACCGTTACGTCGCCGCCCATCACCCGCACGTACTCCTTCACCAGGGCAAGGCCGAGTCCGGTGCCGCGCAGGTGGTTGGTGGCGACCCGGGTCGACCGCCAGAACGGGTCGAAGGCGCGGTCCGCCTCGTCGGGGGTGAGGCCGGTTCCCTCGTCGGCCACCTCGACGCGCGCCACCCCCTCGCGCGTCGACGCCCGGACCGCGATCGGCGTGCCCGCCTCGGAGTACTTCACAGCGTTCGACAGCAGGTTGGTGAGCGTCCTGCGCAGGAGCACCGAGTCGGCGAGGACGGTTCGCTCGGGGACGTCGATGTCGAGCGGCCGCCCGGCCACGAGCGGACCGAGAGCCGTGACGGTTGCCGCCACCTCGGTCCGAAGGTCCACGCACGTGATACCCGCGCGCATCCGCCCGGCCTCGACCTGGGAGAAGTCGAGCAGGCGCTCGACCAGATCGCCGAGCTCGCTGGAGTGGTGGCAGATCTTGTCGACGAACATCAGACGCTCTTCGTCGGAGAGCGATGTCCAGTGGACACGCAGGGTCTCCGCGAAACCACCGACGCATGTGAGTGGTGTCCGCAGCTCGTGGGACACCGACGCCATCAGCTCCCGCCGCATGTCAAGCATCTGCTGCAGCTCGGCGACGAGGGCGCGCTCGAGGTCGAGGCGGCGCAGGTTGCCGAGGGCGATCCCGGCGTATGACGCGAGGGCGATCGCGAGACGCCGCTCCTCAGGGTCGAAGGGGCGAGTGTCGCGGGTGAGCACAGCGAGGACGCCGAGCGGGGTCTCGTCGGCCGGCGGCACGGCCACGAACAGACGACCGTCGGATTCCGACGTCGTCTCGAGCGACGCCAGGAACCGCCGGGCATCGTTCAGCAGCTTCGCTCGGTCCCCGAGGTATGAACCGGCCGACGCCTCCTGGGTGAGCCCGTTCTCGGCGAGGCCGAACAGTGCGCAGCCGTCGGCGCGCAGCAACCGCCGGGCGCCCTCGACGACCTCGGCGAAGACCTCCGGCCGCGCCGACGCCGACGTCACGAGCAGGCCGATGCGCTCCAGCTCGCCCGCCCGGCGGACCAGGTCGTGATGAAGCCAGGCGCGCCACACGACGTCAGCCAGGACATCGAGATAGCTCGTGTCCTTGACGATGTAGTCGACGGCACCGCGGCGCATCGCCTCCACGGCGAGGCCTTCCGACCCCATCCCCGTGGCCATGACGACCGACGCGCCGGTCTCTGCGAGCGTCGGGAGGAGGTCGAGGCCGGACGTGCCGGGGAGTCGGTGGTCGAGAACGACGAGCTCGACGGACGCGGCCTCCGCGAGCGCCTCTTCGGCGTTGCTCGCGACGCACACCTCGAAGCCGGCGCGCTGGAGCCGGTGTCGGGCCAGGTGCCGGTGGTCGGGATCGTCGTCGACGACGAGGACACGGACGCCTGTTGCCTTGCGTAGCTCGATCGGATCCTCCACGCGCCCCTCCACCTGCGTCCGCGGAGCGGACATTTCGAACCCTAAAGAGGCGCACGCCTCAAAGCGATAGACACGCCGCGCTATTTCGGGCGCGAGGAGGAACTAGTCCTCGTCGAACGGCTCCGACACTGGCAGCGTGAACGATATGCAGGCGCCACCGGCCGCGCCGTCGCCGGCCCAGATGCGTCCGCCCAGGCTCTCGACAAGGGCGCGGCAGATGAACAACCCCAGTCCGACGCCGATGCCACCGTCCTGGAGACGGACGAACTTCTCGAAGACGTGATCCCGCTGATCGGACGGGATGCCCTCACCTCGATCGGTGACCGAGACGCGCACCTCGTCGCCGTCCTGGCGCACCTCGATCGCGATCGGTGCCTCGGCGGGCGAGAACTTGGTGGCGTTGACGATCAGGTTCATCATCACGTGCTGCACCGCGGCCCGGTCGGCGACGACGGGCGGGAGGTCGGCTTCGATGTCGATCTCCAGCGGATGATCGTCGGCGAGCGGCGCCAGGTCGTCAGCGAGAGCCTTCAGCAGGTCGTTGACGTTCGTCGTCGACCCGTACGCCGGCATCTGCTGGCTCGAAGCCGTCAGCCAGCGCAGGTGCTGGAAGTTGTCGATGAGCACGCGCAGCTGGTCGATCTGGCGATTCATGCGCGCCACGATGTCCAGACGGCGGTATTCGGTGAGCAGTTCCCAGTGGTCCCGCAGCATCTGGCCGTAGCCCGACACGATCGTCACCAGGTTGCCGATCTCGTGACCGAGGACCCGCAGCAGTTCGTCGGCGGACAGTCCGGCGAGCGGGTCGTCGCTGGTGCTGCGCACTGCCATCAGGCCACGCTGGTGTCGCCGGGCGAGGGCTGCATGATCTCGATGAGCGTCTGCACCAGCCGCCGCGGCGGAACCCCTTTCTCCAGGTAGGCGACGGCGCCACCCTTGAGGGCGACGGGCGCCATGCGGGCTTCTTCGAACCCCGAGAGCACGACGACCTTCGTCGCCGGGGATGCCTCGAGGATGCGAGGCAACGCCTCCAGCCCGTCGAGGGCGGGCATTGACAGGTCGAGGAGGGCGAGATCGGGTTTGTACATGGCGGCCAGATCGACGGCGTGAGCGCCGTCCATGGCCTCGGCCACGACCGTGAAGCGGCCGCTGAGCTCCAGCGCCAGCCGCAGCATCGAGCGGAGATCCTGGACGTCGTCGGCGACGAGGACTCGGAAGACCTCGTTCTCCTCACTCACACGTTCCAGTCTGACACCTACAGGTACTGCATCGGGTCAACGGGGGTGCCCCGCACCCGGACCTCGAAGTGCAGGTGGGGGCCGGTGCACAATCCCGTGCACCCGACGTAGCCGATGACCTGGCCGCGGGAGACGTGCTGACCGGGCGACACAGCGATGCTGCTCTGGTGGCCGTACAGCGTCGCCAACCCGTTGCCGTGGTCGATCACGGTGGCGTTCCCGTATCCGCCCAACGGTCCGGCCGACACCACGACGCCGTCGGCCGCCGCGTGGATCGGCGTGCCGTACGACGCGCCGAAGTCGATGCCCGTGTGCATGCGGACGTCGCCGTAGATGGGATGAACGCGCGGTCCGAAGCCCGACGTGATCGGTGCTCCGGGAATGGGCACCGACAGGACGCCGTGGCCCGAGGGCACGAGCGTTTGGCCTGATTGCCTGCCGCGCAGCTGCGATGCCAGCGCATCGGACTGGCGCTGGAGGGAGGCGATCTGGGACTGGAACTCGGACTTGCGGGCCTGCAGCTGAGCCAAGACCCCGTTCTGCTTGCCGACCTCGGCGGCGGCCTGCTGGCGCAGGTCGTCCTGGGCCTGGCGGCGGTCGGCGAGATCCTGTTCATGCGAAGCGATGACGTCGCGCTGCTGACGCGCCTGGTCGCGAGTGACGTCCAATGCGTCCCGGAGATCGGTGACCTGACCACGCAGCTGCTCGTACTTGCGCACGATCGCCCGGTCGTCGTCGAGCGCCGAGTGGACGTAGGCCGTCGCCGCGCTCAGGTCGCGGATGCTGCGCACGCGCAAGAGGAGGTCGGCGTAGCGCGCCACTCCGCTCTCGCCGGTATAGGCAGCGAGGGCCCGGTCGACCATGCGCTGGCGGGCGGTGGAAAGGCGACCCTGGGTGTCGTCGAGCTGCGCCTCGGCGTCCAGCTGCCGCGCCCCCAGATCGTCGAGGTGGCCCTGGGCATCCTGCAGGGCCACCTGCACCGGGACCCGCTGGTTGTCGAGGTCGGCGACCCGCGTGTTGAGGTCCGCGAGCCGCGCCTTGGACTCGTCGAGCTGGTCGAGCAGGGCGGCCTCGTCGGCCGAGACATCGTCGACCTGGTCCTTCAGGGCCTGAATCTGGCGCTGCACGGGTGTCGTCGTGGGCGGCGACTTCGCAGCCACTGCCGGCCTCGCCATGACGAGCAGCGCCA
>JAFASB010000534.1 GCA_019244985.1 Acidimicrobiia bacterium
GACCTGGTTCGGCGTGTACTGCACGACCCCACAGCCGGCGCCGGCCGCGGCCGCCAGCACCAGCCCACTTGCCTGGCCCACCGACATCGCGGTGCGCACGTTGGTCTGGAAGAACAGCCGCTCGACTGAAACGACGTCAGGGCGAAGCTCCCCAAGCAGCTCGCGAATGTCGCTGTCGAGCGCCGCCAGCCGTTGCGGCAGCGGGTCCGATGGCGGCGTGGACAGCACGCCGACCGCGATCGCACGTGTCTGGCCACGGACGGCCTCGACACAGCCGTAGCCGCAGCGAGACACCCCCGGGTCGACGCCGAGCACGAACATGCGTTCGGAACGCTACCGCGACGCGCTTCGGCGAGCGCGGATACCGTAAGCGCCGATGGAGCTCGCCGGCCGCAGAGTGCTGATCACCGGCGCATCCCGCGGCATCGGCCAGGCGCTCGCCGAACGCTTCGCCGCCGCCGGCGCCCGTATCGCCCTGGTGGCCCGCTCGGAGGGGCCGCTCAAGGAGCTGGCCGACCGCCTCGGCGGCACCGCCCACCCCGCCGACCTCTCCGACTCGGAGCAGCTGAGAACCGTCGTCGAACGGGTCGAGGGCGACGGCGGGCCGATCGACGTCCTCGTCAACAACGCGGGCGTCGACAACGTCGGCTTCTTCACGCACGTCTCCACTGCCGATGTCGAAGGGCTCTACCGGCTCAACGTCATCGCCCCCGTCGAACTCACCCGTCAGCTTCTTCCGAGGATGCTCGCCCGCGGGCAAGGCCACATCGTGATGATGTCGTCGATGGCCGGCGTTCTCGCCGCCCCCGGTTACGCCCTGTACGCCTCGTCAAAAGCAGCCCTGAACCAGTTCACGGCGTCGCTCCGTCTCGAGCTCAAGGACACCCCGGTCAACACCACGCTTGTCGAGGTGGCGTACATCGTCGACACCGAGATGGCCGACAGTGTGAGATCCACGCCCGGCGTCGGCACCGCGTCCGAGCGCTTTTACAAGCTGCACGCCTTGGTCGACACCCCCATGGAGCGCCTCACCGGACAGGTCGTGAACGCAGTGCGCAAGGAGAAGCGACACGTGCGTCTCCCCCGCCGCCTCGTTCCCTACGCGGTGCTGGCCGAGGCACCGCGCCTCAGCGTGGAAGCGGTACTCACTGGCGCCCACTGGAGAGAGCACATAGATGGACCTCGTCCTTCGTAACGCCAGGGTCGTCGACGGCACGGGCTCGCCGGCGCGGGGCGCCGACGTCGGCATCGAGAACGGACGCATCGCCGCCGTCGGCGACGTGGCTGCGAACGGGGCGCAGGACGTCGAGCTCGACGGCCTCGTGCTCGCACCCGGCTTCATCGACATCCACACCCACTACGACGCCCAGGTGCTGTGGGACCGCGACCTAACACCGTCGTGCTGGCACGGCGTCACCAGCGTCGTCATGGGCAACTGCGGCTTCGGCATCGCCCCGACGCGGCCCGAGCACCGCTCGACGATCGCCCGCACCCTGGAGAACGTCGAAGGCATGTCGGTCGAAGCGCTGGAGGCCGGCATCCCGTGGACCTTCGAGAGCTTCCCCGAGTACCTCGACGCCCTCGAGAGCGCGCCCACGCGGCTCAATGTGGCCGCCATGATCGGGCACACCCCGCTGCGGCTCTACGTGCTCGGCGATGAGGCCACCGAGCGTCCGGCGAAAGACGACGAGGTCGACCGCATGCGCACGCTGGTCGCCCAGGCGCTCGCCGCTGGCGCGCTCGGATTCGCGACGTCGAAGTCGCCGACCCATGCCGGCGCCGAAGGAAAGCCCGTTCCCAGCCGGCTCGCCGAGCTGGATGAGGTCCTTCACATCGCCGAGGCGGTCCGGGACGCGGGTCGGGGTGTCATGCAGATCACGCCCGGCGAGGGCATGTTCGTCGACGAGATGGCGCAGATCAGCAAGCTCACAGGCCAGCCCGTTTCGTGGACGGCGCTGCTGACCGGGATCGGGCCGCCGGGGACCGCCGTCACCCTGCTCGACATGACGGCGGCAGCGGGCCCGAACGTGTGGCCCCAGATCGCCTGCCGACCGCTCGTCATGCAGATCACCTTCGAGGATCCGTTCGCGTTCTCGTCCATCGACGCCTTCAAAGACGTGCTCGAGGCGCCGCGTGAGGCGAGGGCCGACGTCTATGCCGACCCGTCGTGGCGGGAGCGCGCACGCGCCGGTGCCGGAGGCGTGTTCTCCGTCAAGTGGGACAAGACGACGATCGACGAGACCGAGCGGCACCGGGCGCTGATGGGGCGCCCTCTGACCGAGATCGCGGCCGAGCGCGGCGTCGAACCCCTGGACGCGGCGATCGACCTCGCCCTCGAGGAGGACCTCAAGACCCGTTTCCGCGTCGTGCTCGCCAACGACGACGAGGACGAGGTCGGGACGCTCCTGCAGGACGAACGCGCCGTGCTCGGGCTGTCCGACGCCGGCGCCCACGCCAGCCAGTTGTGCGACGCCTGCTTCTCGACCCATCTGCTCGGGCATTGGGCGAGGGACAAGGGTGTGCTGTCGCTCGAGCAGGCCGTGTGGCGCCTCACCGGCCAGCCGGCGCAGATCTTCGGCATCACCGATCGCGGCCTCATCCAAGAAGGCAAGGCCGCCGACCTCGTCGCCTTCGACCCCGACACCGTCGGCGTCACCTCCCAAGAGCGGGTCTGGGACCTGCCCGCCGGCGCCGACCGCCTCATCGTGCGCAGCACCGGCGTCGAGCACGTGTGGGTCAATGGCGAGGCCATCCGCGAGAACGGCGCCGACGTCGCCGACGCCCGCCCCGGGAAGCTGCTCAGGGGCGGGAAGGCGTCCGACGACCGCTAACCAACACGAACCGCGGAGACGCGCACCGCTTGGCCGCCGCCCGCCCCTGACCAAGCGAACACGACAACATCGCAGACCGTGCCGCTCGGGATGCCGGCGATGTTTGCCGCTCGCCCATCGGGTCCCGTGTTGACCCATCCGAGGACGTGGTTGTTCGAGTCGACAGCGGCCGCGCTGTAGGCCGTGATCGGTGATCCCCCATCTGCGAGCGCCGGGAGCCACTGCACGAACAAGGATCCGACCCCGGGATTGACATAAAGGTCTGCGGGCGCCGACGGCTGCTGGACGCCGGTTCCCACTTCCGACGGCGCGGCGGTGACCCAGGGTGGGACGAACCCGATACCGCGCGCCGTCCACGCGACCACCGCGACGTTGTATGTCCGACCGTTCGATAGTCCCGCCACAGACGCTGACCTCACATCGGGCGCGACATGGGACCAGTAAGCGGCGCCGCTCTGCTGATCGACAGCGACCACGCTGTAGGCCGTGACAGGTGCGCCGCCGTCATCGACCGAGGGCTGCCAGCTTGCAGTCACGTGCCCGTTTCCGGCCTGCACGCTCACGCCGGTCGGAGCGGACGCACGTTGCCCTGACGGCCCAGACGCCGAGGGTGTGGCTCCGGACAAATGCGCGGCCGAGCCACCGCCAAGGCGATTCCACGCGAAAACGTATACGTCGTATGGCGTCCCATTCACCAGGCGCGGCAGGGAGAGTTCCCGAACGTCCGCGGCGACGTTTTGCCAGGCGGCGATGGCTCCGTCTTGTCGAACCGCCGCGACGCTGTACGACAGGACCGGGAGACCACCATCGTCCGCCGGCGGCTGCCAATCCGTCGACAGGAATGCATTTCCGGCGGTCGCGGTCACGCCCACCGGTGCCGCGGGCGGCACGAGCGGAAGCGGGCCGGCCGAGCCGGCAAGGGCGCGTAGGACGCACGCCACTCGCCCAGCCACAGGCTGGGACCGGGCGGTCACCGTCACGGAACTGCTTGCTACGGCCTGGCTTGGGATGGCGAAGCTTCCGTCCGACCGGGTCGTTGCGGCCGGCAAGGCGACCCCGTTGGCATCAAGTGTCACACCGGCGCCCGCGACCGCGTGGCCGTCGTTATCAGTGAGTTGACCGGTTACGCGAAGGTACGCGCCCGAGTCCGCCAGTCCGAGCGACAACGAGATCGAGCACGGCGCGAGCGGATTGGCGTGGATCTCCAGGGATGAAGCGCCGGGCGCGTAAGACGGGCCGGACTGGGCGACGTCGTACAGCCGCGTCGCGTCGTCGCTGAAGTCGTTGCTGCCTGCACCGAACTCGTAAAAGAAGAACGGGCGCGCCGCATACCTTCGGACTTCCGTCGCACGGCCGGCGTCCCAGATGATGATCGGATCGCCGTAACCGGAACTCAGCGTTGCAAGGAATCGACCGTCGCGCGTGGTCGCGCCGCCGATGGGGTACGGGTCCGTCGTGTATTCCGCAGTTGTCTTCAGCGTTCTCGGATCCACCCGCATCTCGTGGTCCGGGGAGCCAGGAGCGACATACAGCCACCGGCCATCGGGTGAGTAGCGCACGTCGTCCACGCTGAATGCGTTGTCATCGACCGGAAACTGGATGGCGTTGGCCAGCCCGAGCGGATGATCGCCGCTGACGTCGAAGACATCCGCCGACGCGGCGCTGTACTCGCCAACCAGCGCGACCTCGGGACGCGCCGGATTGGCGGCAAGCCAGATCTCGCCTCCCCATCCGTTCGGGCCGTTGAGAGCAGCGCCGGGGTCGGCAGTGGGAATCAAGCCCCAACCGTTCTGCTGTCCAGCATTCGGGTCGTTGTACACCCACGTGTACGCGACCTTGCCGCCGGTGACACCCGCTTGCCAGAAGCGTTCGATCGGATGCGCAGCAGCCGGGACCTGAAATCGCCCGATGACAGACAGCGTCTTCGTATCGATGACCGCAAAGATGGTCGCCCCGTCGAGTGCGGCGTAGAGGGTGGTCCCGGCCGGATCCATCGCCAACGCCGATGCCCCCGACAGACCTGTGACCTCGCCGATGGTGTCCCCGTCGGCGTCGAGGGCAAGGACAGAGTTGTTCGATCCCGTCGACACGAAGATGCGGTGATGTACGTCGTCGAGGGCGGTGTCGGCGTACCCGGGGAGCGGCACGGTCCGGTCGCCGAGAGGCGGCAGCGCCGGCGGCACTACCTGCGGGGTTCCGACTGCAACTTGAACATCCTTCACCGCGACGAGGTCAGGAGCCGCGAGGACGCGGTAGGCGAAGGTCCCCGCGGTGGGCGGTGCGTCAGTCACGGTGAAGCTGCCGCTCGCGTCTGTCACGAAGACCCCGAGAATCGTCGTTCCGTCCGGCGCCGTTCTCGTGAGCGTGACGCTGGTAGCGGGCACTCCCGCTCGGTCCGGCCCAAGCGCGGACCCCGTGACGGTCACCGTTCCCCCACTCACGGTCGCCGTGATTCGAAGCGAGGCGACACCCTGCGTTGCCTGAGCTGGCGCGCCGCGCCACCCGATGACGGAGGCAGCTGCTATTACCGCAAGCGCGACACGCCCGACGACCTTGCGCATACCGGACTGATGACACACCGGCTGGGCCATCCGGCGCCATAGCCCGAACGGGTCATTTCTAGTCGCTCGGGGCTATCCCCGAGCGACTAAGCGTTCGCTTCGACTTCCTGGAGAACTGAATCCGGGATGTCGAAGTTGCTGTAGACGTTCTGGACGTCGTCGTGGTCTTCGAGGGCGTCGATGAGACGCAGCACCTTGCGGGCGTCACCCTCCGATTCGAGCGGCACTTCGGTGGTCGGCAGCATCGTGAGGTCCGCAGAGTCGAAGGCGATGCCGGCCTCTTGCAGCGCCGTCTGGAGTGTGTGCAGGTCTTGGGGCGCCGACGTGAGCTGCCAGGTGTCGCCTTGATCGGCGAGGTCCTCGGCCCCGGCCTCCATGGCGACGAGCATCAGGTCGTCCTCCGATACCGACTTCGGCAGGATGATCACACCCTTGCGGTGGAACTGCCATGACACGGCGCCGGGCTCGGCCGTCGACCCGCCGTTCTTGGTGAAGACGTTGCGGACATCGGCGCCGGTGCGGTTGCGGTTGTCGGTGAGCACCTCGACATACACGGCGACACCGCACGGGGCGTACCCCTCGTAGGACACCGCCTCGTAGGTGACGCCCTCGAGCTCGCCCGTGCCCCGCTTGATGGCGCGGGTGATGGTGTCCATCGGCACCGATGCCGAGCGCGCCTTCTCATACATGGTGCGCAGCGTGGGATTGGCGTCGATGTCGCCGCCGCCCTCGCGCGCCGACACCTCGAGCTGGCGGATGAGCTTGGCGAACAGCTTGCCGCGGGCCTTGTCGGCGGCGCCCTTCTTGTGTTTGATCGTGGCCCACTTGGAATGACCGGACATTGCTCAGCTCACCTCTCTGAGAAACAACTCATGCAGACGCAGGTCGCCCGAAAGCTCGGGATGGAAGGCCGCGGCGAGCACATGGCCCTGGCGGCACAGCACGGGATGGTCGTCGACGCGGGCGAGCACCTCGACGTCGTCGCCAACCCGCTCGACGTAGGGCGCCCGGATGAAGACGGCGTGCACTTGGCCGAGACCATCGACATCGAGGTCGCTCTCGAAGGAGTCGACCTGACGCCCGAAGGCGTTGCGGCGCACCGCGATGTCGAGGACGCCGAAGCTGCGCTGGTCGGTGCGCCCGTCGAGGACGACCTTGGCCAGCAGGATCATCCCCGCGCACGTGCCGAAGGCGGGCATGCCGTCGGCAAGGCGGTCCATGATGGGCTCGAACAGGTCGCTCGAGTCGAGCAGCATCGACATCGTCGTCGACTCGCCACCCGGCAGGATCAGCGCGTCGACGGCACCGAACGCTTCGGGCGTGCGGACCTCAACGGGGTCCGCGCCGAGATCAGAAAGTGTCTGGGCGTGCTCCGAGACGTCGCCTTGCAGGGCGAGGACGCCGACCTTCACCTGGAGGGCTCCCGGCTCGCACCGACGACACCTACCAGCCCCGCTCCGCCAGCTTGACCTCGAGCTCGGCGATCTCCTGGCCCTTCATGGCCTCGCCGAGGCCGCGGCTGACCTTGGCGACGATGTGGGGATCACGGAAGTGGGCGGTGGCCTCGACGATCGCCTTGGCCCGCACCGCCGGGTCCTCGGACTTGAAGATGCCCGACCCCACGAACACGGCCTCGGCGCCGAGCTGCATCACGAGCGACGCGTCGGCGGGCGTGGCGATGCCGCCTGCGCAGAAGAGCGGAACCGGCAGATGCCCAGTGTCGTGCAGCTCCTGCACGAGCGACACCGGTGCCCGCAGCTCCTTCGCCCAGTTGTAGACCTCGGCCGAATCGGCCTGGGTGATCTTGCGGATGTCGCCGAGGATCATGCGCAAGTGGCGGACGGCCTCGACGATGTTGCCACTGCCGGCCTCCCCCTTGGAACGGATCATCGCCGCGCCCTCGGAGATCCGGCGCAGGGCCTCGCCGAGGTTGGTGGCCCCGCAGACGAACGGCACCGTGAAGGCCCACTTGTCGATGTGGTGGGCGTCGTCGGCGGGCGTGAGGACTTCGCTCTCGTCGACGTAGTCGACGCCCAGCGCCTCGAGCACCTGCGCTTCGGCGAAGTGGCCGATGCGGGCCTTTGCCATCACCGGGACGGTGACCGCCGCCTTGATGCCCTCGATCATCGCCGGGTCGCTCATCCGAGCCACGCCGCCGTCGCGGCGGATGTCGGCCGGCACACGCTCGAGGGCCATGACTGCAACCGCGCCCGCATCCTCGGCGATCTTGGCCTGCTCCGGGGTGACGACGTCCATGATGACGCCGCCGCGGAGCATCTCGGCCAGCCCTCGCTTGACGCGTTCGGTGCCCGTCTGGCGTTCCATGACGGTCAGTCTATGGGGCGGTTAAACGGTTACGGAGCGGGCGTTGCCGGCGTCCCGATGGGTTGCACCTCGATCCAGGTGCTGCCCGGCGTGAGCTTGATCGGCGCGCCCGCGGCGTCCGTCCACGACACCGGCGCCTCGGCCGACGGCTTGGACCACCTTCCCTTGACGAGCTTGCCCTGCGACAGCACCCACGCGTCGCCCGTCCCGACGACCTGCGCCACCGATACCGGCTCGCCGACGACGTCGACGTCGCCGGGGCTGTTCACGTAGGGCACGAACCACACGATGACGTTGGTCGGCGCCACCTGCGCCCCACCTTCGACCACCTGTGGCCTGCCGTTGCTCGTTCGCTTCCACGTGTTGCTGGCCGGGTCGTAGTCGTAGACAGCGGACGTGCGCTGCCCCGGCTGCACCGTCAGATGGTTCGCCGGCACCACCCCGGCGCCGCCGAACTGCTCACCGGCGCCCAGAAAGTCAAAGGTCTTGGGCGGGGCCGGCGCGCCGGCCGGCGCCTTCGAGTACAGGCGGCCGGTCGACGAGTAGAGGTTGTGGGGCGCCGAGCGTCCGGGCCGCCGGTAGTAGGCGCCGGGTGCGGCGTCGACGCCGACGTCGGTGATGCCGGCGGCGTGCAGCATGTTGATGAACTTCGTCGTCCCACCCGAGTAGGCGAAGATCGGGTTGAGGGGCTTCACGATCGACGGGTCGCTGGGCCTGATCGACCGCACGGGCCCGATGGGGTCGGCGTCCTTGGACTGGAACACCACGATCAAACGGCTGAGCCCCGCCTCGACGACCTCCTCGTAGACGAGATCTGCGGCGGTGAGCCCGGACTGCGGACGCGCTTCGTCGACGTTCTCGATCTTCACCACGAGCGCCGGTCGGGTGCGGTTGGGCTGATCGGCGCCAGGCAGCCCCGTCAACGGAAAGACGGGGGGCTCGGTCGTCGTGGTGGTGGCCGGCGCGGTCGACCCCGCCGACGTCTTCTTACCCCCGCCCGACGAGCAGGCGGCGGCGACGAGGGCCAGCGCCACGATGACGCCCGTGGCGGAGAGGCGGCGGCGGGAGATCACAGGTCCTTGAGCACCCGGATGCGTTCGTCGAGACCCGGATGGGGGGCCGGCGAGGCGAACCAGAGGTGCGAGATGGCGCGCGAGTCGGAGTGCACAGTCGTGGGGCTGGCGTCGATACGTTCCAACGCCGAAATGAGCCCCGGAGGGTAGCGGGTCAATGCGACCCCGTTGACGTCAGCGGACGATTCCCGCTTGGCGTCGACCGCGCGGCGCACGAGCGGACCGAACACGGGCGGGGCGACGACCGCGGGCACCCCCACGAAGGTGACGGCGACGGTCGCCAGGAGCACGTCGTCGTTCTTCACATGGCTCAGCTCGTGTGCCAGAACGCCCTCGAGCTCGATGCGCGTGAGGTCGTTGAGCAGACCGGTTGTGACGGCGATCGCCGCGTGGCGCGGACTGCGCCCGATCGCGA
>JAFASB010000283.1 GCA_019244985.1 Acidimicrobiia bacterium
TGAGCTTCTCGAGTATGCCGGTCTCCTCCACGACATCGGCGAGCACGTATCGACGTCGAGCCATCACAAGCACAGCGCCTACCTGATCGAGCACGGGCGACTGCGGGGCTTCGACCCCGAGGAGGTGCTGGCGCTCGCCGCTCTCGCTCGCTACCACCGCAATGCCGAGCCCAAGCCCTCGCACGAGCCCTTTCGTTCCCTGTCGCCCGAGCGCCAGGGGCGGGTCACGAAGCTGGCGGCGCTGCTCCGCCTGGCCGACGGCCTTGACCGCGGCCACCAGGGTGCCGTCGAAGGCATCGACGTGGAGATCGCTGACGACCGCGTCCGGGTAGACGTCCACGCGCCCGGAGAGGCAGACCTCGAGCTGTGGGGTGCACGGCGCAAGCGGGCGTTGTTCGAGCGCGTCTTCGAGCGGCGGGTCGAGGTGGTCGGTCCACCGGTCTAGCGCCATCATCCGAAGTTCGGAGCCCGTTCATCTGTTGTTCAACTAAGCGCCACGAGGCCTCTTCCTGTCCTCTTTAGGTTTCCCCCAAGAGCCCGACGAGGAGGCAGCTGATGAGGCGAAGTCTTGGGTTGGTCGCAGTACTGGCGGCGCTGTCGATGGTGGCGGCCGCCTGCGGCAGCGACAACAACAAGAAGAGCTCGAGCTCGGGCACGACGGTGCCGACGGCTTGCGACCCGGGCACGGTCTCGGGTGCGGGGTCGACGTTCGTCGCCAACATCGCCCAGCAGTGGATCAAGGACTTCCAGAGCAAGTGCTCGGGCGCCACCGTGACGTATCAGGGCGTCGGCTCGGGTGCCGGGATCCAGCAGTTCACGGCGGGCACCGTCGACTTCGGTGCCAGCGACGTGGTGATGTCGGCCGCCGAAGAGCAGGGTGCGGTCGCCAAGGGCGGTCAGGTGTCGACCATCCCGTGGTCGGGCGGCGGGATCGCTGTCGAGTACAACCTGTCGGGCGTCTCCAACCTCAAGCTGTCGCCTGAGACGCTCGCCGGCATCTTCGCCGGCAAGATCAAGAGCTGGGACGACCAGGCCATCAAGAACGACAACAGCGGCGTGTCGCTGCCGTCGAGTGGCATCCAGGTCATCCACCGCTCGGACGGCTCGGGGACGACTGCTGCCTTCACCGGCTACCTGGCTGCGGTCGCTCCGATGGTCTGGACCGCCGGCGCCGCCAAGGATGTGCCGTGGCCGACCGGCCAGGGCGCCAAGGGCTCCGACGGCGTCACCGCGGCGGTGAAGCAGGCATCGGGCGCCATCGGCTACGCCGAGGTCTCCTACGCCAAGGGCAGCGGCCTGCCGATGGCGTCGATCAAGAACGCGGCCGGCAGCTTCGTCCAGCCCGATGCCAAGAACGTGACCGCGGCGCTGAGCGAGGCGCAGATCCCGGCCGATCTCAAGATCAAGCCGAACTACATGCCGACGGGTGCCGATGCGTATCCCATCTCCACCTTCACGTTCGTGCTGGCGTACACCAAGCAGAAGGACCCGGCCAAGGGCAAGGTGCTGAAGGACTTCCTCACCTACGCCGTGGGCCAGGGCCAGTCCACAGCCGACATGCTCTACTACGCACCGCTGCCGACCGACCTCCAGACCAAGGACAAGGCGGCCGTGGACGCCATCTCGTGACGTCCGAACACCGGTAGCACCCCGTTCCTGAAGTGGCCGTCGCCGCGCCGACCTCCGAACCGCTGGCACCTCGCCAGACGCGCGAGGTCCGGCGCGGCGATCGCGTCTTCAGGGGACTGACGCTCGGGTCCGGGCTGCTGATCCTCATCCTGATCGTCGCCATCGCCACCTTCCTCGTGTGGAAGGCGATCCCGGCGTTCCGCATTTCCGGTCTCCACTTCTTCACGGAGAAGGGGTGGTTCCCTGATGCCAAGCCCGCCAAGTTCGGCGTAGCGGCAATCGCCTTCGGAACGGTGCTGTCGAGCGTGATCGCCCTGATCCTCGTCGTGCCGGTGGCAATCGGCGCGGCCCTGGCGCTGACGGAGCTTGCGCCCCGGCGTCTCGGGACGGTCGGTGGCTACGTGATGGATGTGCTCGCTGCCGTCCCGAGTGTGGTCTACGGCCTGTGGGGTGTGTTCTTCCTCGTGCCGAAGCTGATCCCGCCCCAGCGATGGCTGTCGGTGCACGCATCGTTCATCCCGCTGTTCCAGAACAAGTCCAACACCTTCGGCAGATCGGTGTTCGCCGCCTCGGTCGTGCTGGCCATCATGGTGCTCCCGATCGTCGCCGCCATCGCCCGGGAGGTGTTCCGGCAGGTGCCGCGGGCGCACCGGGAGGCGGCGTTGGCACTGGGAGCGACGAGGTGGGAAACCATCCGCATGGCGGTGCTCCCGCCCAGCCGAAGCGGAGTTGTCGGGGCCGTCATGTTGGGCCTGGGCCGAGCGCTCGGCGAGACCATCGCCGTGGCGCTGGTGCTGGCGGCGACGTTCAACATCAATCTCCGCGTCTTGGAGCCGGGTGGCAACACGATCGCCGCCAACATCGCCACCAAGTTCGGTGAAGCCGGCATCGTCGGTCGCGAAGCCCTCATCGCATCTGGCCTCGTGCTGTTCGCCATCACGCTGGCCGTCAACATGGCGGCTCGCGCCGTCGTCTACCGCTCCACGCGGATCGCCGAAGGGAAAGTCTGATGGCAGCGGTGATCGGGCCTGTCGCCCTGACGCGACGAAGGCTGAGCCGCGCCGGGCTCGGGCTCATCGGTGCGGGCGCCATCGGCGCGACTGCCTTGTTGTTCACCGTCACCGACTTCCAGGGCGTCGTCGACTTTCTACTGGTCGCCTACCTCCTGTATCTGGCCGGCCAGACGGCGGTGTCCTACCGCGTGGAGGGTTCGAGGTCGGCGAAGAACCGGCTCGCGCTCACGCTGCTGGTCAGCACCCTGTTTCTCGCTCTGGTGCCGCTCGTCGCCGTCCTCTATTACACGGCCCAGCGCGGCCTGCAGGCGATCACACCCGGGTTCTTGACGCACTCGATGAGTGGGGTCGGACCGCTCGACAGTGGAGGCGGCGCCTACCACGCCATCATCGGAACGCTTGAGCAGGTGTCGATCGCCAGCATCATCTCGATACCCGTCGGCCTGCTGGCGGCCATCTACCTCGTCGAGTACGGACGGGGACGCCTGGCGTACTGGATCCGGTTCTTCGTCGACGTGATGACCGGGTTGCCGTCCATCGTCGCGGGCCTGTTCATCTTCGCATTCTGGGTGCTCGCGTTGCACAAGGGGTTCTCGGGCCTGGCGGCGGGCATGGCACTTGCGATCCTGATGATGCCGATCGTCGTGCGTGCGTCCGAGGAGATGCTCAAGCTCGTCCCCGGCGACCTGCGCGAGGCGAGTTACGCCCTGGGCGTGCCGCGGTGGCGCACGATCCTTTCCGTCGTGCTCCCGTCGGCGTCGGCCGGCCTCACGACAGGAATCATCCTCGCCGTCGCCCGCGTGACGGGAGAGACTGCGCCGCTCCTGCTGACCGCGTTCGGGTTCGACGCCATCCGAACCAATCCACTCAAGGGCGCCCAGTCCGGGCTCCCGCTTTACGTGTTCAACCAGGCGGGCTCGGCGTTCAACGTGGCAGTGGGGAGAGCATGGGCGGGTGCCCTTACGCTGATCACCATCGTGTTGATCCTGACCGTGCTCGCCCGGCTCCTCACCCGTCGTAACAGGCTTGTCTGAGCGGGGGTCCTCCGTGGCAAAACGCATCGACGTCGAAGGGCTGAACGCCTGGTACGGCGGGTTTCAGGCGCTCGCCGACGTGAACATGACGATCGAGCCGAAGCAGGTCACGGCCTTCATCGGGCCGTCGGGCTGTGGGAAGTCGACGTTCCTCCGGTCCCTCAACCGCATGCACGAGGTCGTGCCCGGGGCACGCGTCGCGGGCCGGGTGCTCCTTGACGACCAGGACATCTACGCTGACGGCGTCGACCCAGTCGCCGTCCGTCGTTCGATCGGCATGGTGTTCCAACGGCCGAATCCGTTTCCGACCATGTCGGTGCGCGACAACGTGGCCGCCGGTCTCAAGCTGAACGGCGTACGGAAGAAGAGTCAGCTCGACGACGTCGTCGAGCGCTCCCTGCGTCAGGCCGGTCTGTGGGACGAGGTCTCCCACCGCCTCAACCGACCCGGTGGTGGCTTGTCGGGCGGCCAGCAGCAGCGTCTGTGCATCGCTCGGGCGATCGCGGTCGAGCCCGAGGTCCTCCTGATGGACGAGCCGTGCTCCTCCCTCGACCCCATCTCGACCCTGCGCATCGAGGACCTCATCGGAGAGCTGAAGGACGAGTACACGATCGTCATCGTGACCCACAACATGCAGGAAGCTGCGCGCGTCAGCGACGTGACCGCCTTCTTCAATATCGCCGGCGCCGGCGAGCCCGGGCGGCTCATCGAGTGTGGGCCCACCACCAAGATCTTCACGAAACCGGATGACACCCGGACCGAGGACTACATCACCGGACGGTTCGGGTAAGGGGAAGCCTCATGGCCGAAGAGACACGCGTCGGGTTTCACAAAGATCTCGAGGAGATCGACCAGAAGGTCTTGCGGTTGTTCGCCATGGTCGCCGAGGGCGTGGCCAAGGCGACCGACGCGTTCCTCGCCAACGACCGGGAAGCGGCAGAGTCGCTCATCGAGACCGATGCCGTCATCGACCAGCTCTACTGCGACGTCGAGGAGCTGGTGCAACGGCAGTTCGCAACCCAATCGCCGATGGCGCGCGACATGCGGTTCCTTCTTTCCGTTCTGCGCATCGTGCCCGAGCTCGAGCGCAGCGGCGACCTTGCGGAGCACATCGCCAACCGGGCGACGCGCGGCGTGTCCGACAACGTCACGCCTCGCATCCGCGGCCTCATCGAGCAGATGGGCCATGTCGCCACCCAGATGTGGCGGGATGCCGCCGACGCCTACGTCGACCGTGACGGTGAAGCTGCGACCCGGCTCGCTGAGCGCGACGACGAGCTCGATGAGCTGCACAGCAGCCTCACCGCCGAGCTGGTGACGGGCCAGATCCGCGTCCCCATTGCTCTCGAAATGGCGCTCATCGCTCGCTTCTACGAGCGCCTCGGCGATCACGCCGTGAACATTGGTGAGCGAATCCGTTACATCGCGGAGGGACTCTGACCGGTGCCTGGCGGGGGAGCGACGGGGCGGTGAACGGCAAATGAACTTCGCCGCCGGCAGGGGCGAGGTTCATTGCTCGCAGCCGACCGGACCGTAGGGTGAATTTCGTGGGGGGTGCCGCCGTCGCGATCGCTGCCGTCCTCGCGGGCGCGCTGGTCATCGTCATCGTCTGGGCGTCGGCCTCTCGCCGTGCCTGCGCACGCCGTCTGTCGGTCCTGGCCACCCGCCTGGGTGCGCCGCACGCCGCGGCCGACCTCACCGGGCGCGCCCGCCTGGAGGCCTCGATGGAGGCACTCGAACGAGTCGCCGAGGAGACGGCCACGCGACTGGACCGCAGCGCCAGCGCCGCCGAGCGACTGGCCCAGGCGCTCGACGCCCTCCACCAGGGCGTGGTGCTCTGCGACGAACAGGGGGAGGTCGTCTACCGCAACCTCCTGGCCGAGTCGTTCGCCGGCGCCCGCCACGCCGAGGCGCTCGCCGAGCAGGCGATCAGCGAGGTGCTGCAGGCGGCGGCCCTCGACGGCGAGCAACGCTCGCGCTCGGTCGACCTCTACGGCCCGCCGCGGCGCAACCTGCAGATCACCGCCGTGCCGCTTTCCGATGGCACGCGGTCGGTCGGGGCCGTGGCGGTCATCGAGGACGTGTCCGATCGCAAGCGCCTCGAGGCCGTCCGTCGTGACTTCGTCGCCAACGTCAGCCACGAGCTGAAGACGCCCGTGGGCGCGCTCGGTCTGCTCGCCGAGACGCTCGTCGACGAGGAGGACGCGGCGGTGATCCGCCGCCTGGCCCACCGCATGCAGGCCGAGGCGCTGCGCGTCGGCCGCATCATCCACGACCTCCTCGACCTGTCCCGCCTCGAGTCCGAGGAGTCTCCCGAGCGCGAGCCGGTCGGGGTCCATCTCATCGTCGGCCAGGCGGTCGAGCAGGTGCGGTCGGCAGCCGAGGCGCGTGAGGTCGAGCTCGACGTGGCCGAGATCCCGCGCCGGATCACGGTGCCCGGCGACCGCCGTCAGCTGGTGTCGGCGGTCTACAACTTGCTCGACAACGCCGTGAAGTACTCCGAGCGTGGTAGCAGCGTGCACCTCCGCTGCGCCACCAACGGCGACACGGTCGAGCTTGCCGTGCAGGACCACGGCATCGGGATCCCCTCTCGCGACTACGAGCGCATCTTCGAGCGCTTCTACCGGGTCGACCGGGCCCGCAGTCGCGAGACCGGCGGCACGGGCCTCGGGCTTGCCATCGTGCGCCACGTCGCCACCAACCACGGCGGCCGGGTCTCGGTGACCTCGCGAGAGGGCGAGGGATCGATCTTCTTGCTGCGGCTGCCGGCTGGTCCCGGACCGGTTGCCGTCTCAGGCTGGACGGACGCAGAGGCAGGGTGACTGATACGTGACAGAGCAGCCGACCGTTCTCGTTGTCGAGGACGAGGAGTCGTTCGTCGAGGCGCTGGTCGTCGGCCTCAAGCGCGAAGGGTTCCGGGTGCGCGTCGCCCGCGACGGGCTCGAGGCCCTCGAGGTGTTCGACTCGGCGCGGCCCGACCTCGTCCTGCTCGACGTCATGCTGCCGCGCATGTCCGGTGTCGACGTCTGTCGCGAGCTGCGCAACAAGTCCCGCGTCCCGATCGTGATGGTCACCGCGAAGGCGTCAGAGATCGACACGGTCGTCGGCTTGGAGGTCGGTGCCGACGACTACGTCACCAAGCCCTACCGGCTGCGCGAGCTGGTCGCCCGAATGCGGGCGGTCCTCCGGCGTGCGCCGCGCGAAGACGAGGTGCTGACGAGTGGCGATGTGCTCGAGGTCGGCGACGTCCGTCTCGATCCTGAGCGCCATGAGGTCGTCGTCCGGGGCGACGAGATCGCGCTGCCGCTCAAGGAGTTCGAGGTCCTGGAGCTTCTTCTCGACAACGCCGGCCGGGTCCTCACCCGGGAGACGCTGATCGACCGGGTCTGGGGGCCGCACTACGTGGGTGACACCAAGACCCTCGACGTGCACATCAAGCGCCTGCGGGCCAAGGTCGAAGAGGACCCCTCGCACCCCACGCGGATCACGACGATCCGGGGTCTGGGATACCGGTACGAGAAGCCCCGGTAGGGCTGTCCGACATCAGGTTTCCCGGGCCGGTCGCCCGGGCGTCAAGACCCGGCCACCTGCGCGTCACAAGGAAGGTGCAGCATCGCACCCGGTGGCTGAGGTCGGTACACCCGTCGAAATCCGGTGCCATCCCACGTGCCCATGGGCCGGTGGGTGGCAGGTGTGCGAGATCCTCGTCGCCGGCAGCGGGTTCGCCTACCGGGTGCGACGCATCGGCCTCAGCCAGGTCTTGGACGTCGCCATCCCGGAATCCGACGTCCGCCCCGCCCGGATCCCGGCCCTGGGGCGCGCCGGCTGACCCTCCGTCCCCGAAAGCGCTCGCCACACGCGGGGCGGGGTAGAACCGGTCCATGAGCAGCGAACGGTTGGACGGCACGGTGGCCCTGGTGACCGGGGCGAGCAGCGGCATCGGGGAGGCGACGGCGCGGGTGCTGGCCGAGGAGGGTGCCGCTGTGGCGGTGGCCGCCCGCCGCGTCGACCGGCTCGACGAGCTCGTTTCCGCGATCGAGGAGAAGGGCGGGCGCGCACTTGCGATCGAGACCGACGTAACTGACGAGGCCCAAGCACGAGCCGCTGTCGAGCGGACCGTCGGTGAGCTCGGTCGGCTCGACACGGTCATCAACAACGCAGGGGTGATGCTCCTCGGGCCTGCCGAGTCGGCGCCGCTCGAGGAGTGGGAGCGCATGGTGTCGCTCAATGTCCTCGGAGTGCTCTATACGACCCACGCCGCGCTCCCGCACCTTCTCGCTGCCGTGGAGTCGTCGCCCCGCGGCGTCGCCGACCTGGTCAACATCAGCTCGGTCGCCGGCCGCGTCGCCCGCACGGGCTCGAGCGTCTACAACCTCTCGAAGTGGGGGGTGGGTGCCTTCACGGAATCGCTGCGCCAGGAGTTCACCAAGCGTCACCTGCGCGTCTCGGTCGTCGAGCCGGGCGCCGTGCGTACAGAACTCGGCTCGCACGTGCGTGAGGAGGTCCGGGCCGCGAGCCTGTCCCGCTTCAAGGACGTCGAGATTCTCCACGCGGAGGACATCGCCGACGCCATCTCCTACATCGTGACCAGGCCCCGCCGCGTCGCAATCAACGAGCTCCTGGTTCGCCCCACCGAGCAAGAGGGTTAGACCGCGGCCCCCGCCGGCTACGGCGGACTCTTCCGGCTCGCCGTCCGCCGCTGACCCAAAGTCCACGTCCAGATGAGAGGCTGACCTCATGGGACGCGCCGTCGGTTCAGAACGCAACGTCACCCAGAAGCTGATCGAGGACCATCTCGTCGAGGGCGAGATGACGCCGGGCACCGAGATCGGACTGCGCATCGACCAGACCCTGACCCAGGATGCGACGGGGACCGTTGTCATGCTCGAGCTCGAGGCCATGGAGCTCGACCGCGTCCGGACCGAAGTCTCGGTGCAGTACGTCGACCACAACCTCTTGCAGGCCGACTTCCGCAATGCCGACGACCACTTGTTCCTGCACAGCGCGTGTCAGCGCTTCGGAATCTGGTACTCCCGCCCCGGGAACGGCATCAGCCACGCCGTGCACATGCAGCGTTTCGGCCGTCCCGGCGCCACCGTGGCGGGTTCCGACAGCCACACGTGCGCGGCCGGAGCGCTCGGCATGCTCGCCATCGGCGTCGGCGGTCTGGAGGTGGCGCTGGCGATGGCGGGCGAGCCGCTCCATGTCACGATGCCCGAAGTCTGGGGCATCCGCCTCGTGGGTGAGCTGCCCGACTGGGTGAGCGCCAAGGACGTGATCCTCGAGCTCCTCCGCCGTCACGACGTCAAAGGCGGGAGGGGACGGATCCTCGAGTACCACGGCCCTGGCCTCCAGCACTTGCGAGCCATGGACCGCCACGTGATCGCCAACATGGGTGCCGAGCTGGGTGCGACAACGAGCGTGTTTCCGTCCGACGACGAGGTGTGGCGCTTCCTCTCGTCGGAAGGGCGCGGAGACGCGTGGAACGAGCTCGTTGCCGATGACGGCGCCAGGTACGACATCGACGAGGAGATCGATCTGTCGACGATCGAGCCCCTGATCGCCAAGCCCTCCAGCCCCGGCAACGTCGTGGCCGTGCGCGAGGTCGACGGCGAGTCGATCTACCAGGTGGTCGTGGGCTCGTCCGCCAACCCCGGCCTGCGGGACTTCGCCACCGTGGCCGAGATCGTGAAGGGCCGGCACGTGGCCGACCAGATTTCGTTCGACGTCAACCCGACCTCACGTCAGACCCTCGAAAACCTCATGGCCGACGGCCATGCCCTGGCCTTGATCGAGGCCGGCGCCCGCCTGCACCAGGCCGGCTGCATGGGGTGCATCGGCATGGGCCAGGCCCCGGCGACGGGCCAGAACAGCCTGCGGACGATGCCCCGCAACTTCCCCGGGCGCTCGGGCACGCGCGAGGACAAGGTGTGGCTGTGCTCGCCGGAGACCGCCGCCGCCTCGGCGCTGACGGGCACGATCACCGACCCCCGCCGCCTCGAGGAGCTTTACGGGATGCAGGCGCCCCGCGTGGAGCCGCCCGAGAACCTGATCGTCGACGCCGAGATGCTCCTACCCCCGCCCGCATCGGGAGAGGGCATCGAGCTGGTGAAGGGGCCCAACATCGCGTCCCTGCCCGACTTCGAGCCACTGGCAGACCGCATCGAGGGGCCCGTGCTCCTGAAGGTCGGAGACAACATCTCGACCGACGAGATCATGCCTGCGGGCGAACGGGTTCTTCCCTACCGGAGCAACATCCCGAAGATGGCCGAGTTCGTGTTCGACGCCGTCGATGAGTCCTTCCCGAGTCGGGCCCTCGAGGTGCGCGACGCTGGCGGCCACATCGTCGTGGGCGGGGAGAACTACGGTCAGGGCTCCAGTCGTGAGCACGCGGCGATCGCCCCGCGGTTTCTCGGACTCCGGGCTGTGATCGCCAAGAACTTCGCGCGGATCCACTGGCAGAACCTGGTCAACTTCGGGATCCTGCCACTGGAGTTCGACGACCCCGCCGCCTACGACCGCATCGACCAGGACGACGTCCTCGTCCTCGACGGGCTGCGCGAGCGACTGGGCGATGCCGGCCGCTCACTGGTCGCGGAGAACACAACGAAGGGCGAGCGCTTCGACCTCCGCCACCACCTCTCGCCACGTCAGGTCGAAGTGATCCTGGCCGGCGGTCTGATCCCGATTTTCAAGGCACGCCTGACGAAGGCGTAACCAGCCCGTTTCCTGTCGTGCCCTGCCGGGTAGTGGCCTCGGCGTGAGTGAAACCGCTGAACGAGCGCTCCACGTTGCCGAGCACGCCGTGCACGGCTACGCGCCGGGGGAAGAGCGACCGCTGCTCGACCACGCGGCGCTCGTCGGCGTGTACGGGACGGCTGTCACCGGGCTTTCTCTCCTGGTCAGGCGCCGTCGCCGCCAGTTGCCCGAGCGGATCTCGGCGGGCGACCTTGTCCTCCTGGCGGTTGCGACCCACAAGCTCAGCCGGATGCTGACCAAGGACACCGTCACCGCGCCCTTCCGTGCCCCGTTCACCAAGTTCAAGGGACCCGGCGCGGCGGGCGAGGTCAACGAGGAGCCGCGGGAGGACTCGCCAGGCAAGCACGCGGTCGGCGAACTGGTGACGTGTCCCTTCTGTATGGCCCAGTGGGTGGGCACCGGCTTCGTGTTCGGCTACCTGCTCGCCCCCCGGGCGACCCGGATGGCCGCGTCACTGTTCACGATGGTTGCCGCCAGTGACGTTCTCCAGTACGCCTACACGGCGCTGGGCGAGTCCGT
>JAFASB010000292.1 GCA_019244985.1 Acidimicrobiia bacterium
AGGACGGCGCCGACGACGCGCACCCGTGCCACACGAGTCACAGGAACAACAGTAGCAACAGAGCGCGGCCGCACAACCGCGCATATCGGTCGTCAGCGGGGCAGCGCTTTAGACGTCGAGGAAGCGGGACACTGCGATGGCGGAGCCCACGGCGCCCACGATCATCCCCACGACGATGAGGAAGATGCCGGTGCCGATGACCTCGTTGGTGCTCACCGCGAACTCGTGGAAGAGCTCGACGTGGCGCACAGCGTGCTGGGCGAAGTTCCGCACGAGATACACGACGCCGAAGGCGCCGAGCGCCCCGATCAGGCCCTGCACCAGGCCCTCGAACATGAACGGCACGCGGATGAACCAGTTGGTGGCACCGACCAGCTTCATCACCGCCACCTCACGGCGTCTCGCGTAGATCGCCATGCGGATGGTGTTGAGGATGAGGAGGGAGGCCGCGGCGAGCAACACGGCGGCTACCGCCCAGATCAGGAGCTGGGCGTAGCGCGTCACGGACAGGAGGGCCTTGACAGTGTCCTTGGCGTAGACGACATCGCGTACACCGGCCGCGTCCTTGAAGCGGCTGCCGATGACGTCGACCTGGGCGGCCTGGCGCGGCACGACCCGGAACGACGGCGGCATCTGGTCGACGCTCAGCGTCTCGAGCATGTCGGGCGAGTTCGAGAACATCTTGCGGAACTCGTCGTACGCGCCCTGCTTGGTGACGAAGCGGACCTTCTTGACCTCCGGCGTGGACCGAAGCTCGCGGTCGACGGCGTCGATCTCTTGCGGCGCGGCGTCAGACTTCATGAAGACCGAGAGCTCGACACCGCCCTTCCACTGGATCGTGGCCTTGTCAACGCCCTGCTTGAGCAGGAGCGCGCCGCCGACGAGGGCGAGCGACACGGCGACGACGACGATGGCGGCGGTCGTCATGAAGACGTTGCGGCGGAGGTTGGTCGCCGTCTCCCGCGCGAAGTAGTCGACCTTCAAGCTCATGAGGTGGCCGCCTTCGACGGCGGGGGCATGAGCCTGACCTCGTCGCTTCGCGGCGAGAAAAGCACCCTCACACTGATTCGCTCGCTGCGGTCGCTCATCGGGCGAACGTCCCGTACACGCCGCGCGCCTGGTCGCGGACGAGCGTGCCGCGGTCGAGCTCGATCACTCGGCGCCGCATGGTGTCGACGATGGACGAATCGTGCGTGGCCATCACAACCGTCGTTCCGGTGCGGTTGATGCGGTCGAGCAGGCGCATGATGCCGACCGACGTGGACGGGTCGAGGTTCCCGGTGGGCTCGTCGGCGAGCAGGATCAGCGGCCGGTTCACGAACGCCCGCGCGATCGACACGCGCTGCTGCTCACCGCCGGACAGCTCGTTGGGGAGGTTGTCGCTCTTCTTCGTGAGGCCGACGAGGTCGAGGATCTGCGGTACCTGGCTACTGATGACGTGGTTGGGCCGGCCGATGACCTCGAGGGCGAAGGCGACGTTCTCGTAGACGGTCTTGTTCGGGAGCAGCTGGAAGTCCTGGAAGACCGTGCCGATGTTGCGGCGCAGGTACGGGACCTTCCAGCTCGTCAGGTTGGCGATGTCCTTGCCCGCCACCCAGATGCGGCCGGAGTCGGGGTCCTGCTCCTTGAGCAGGAGGCGGATGAACGTGGATTTGCCTGAGCCGGAGGGGCCGACCAGGAAGACGAACTCGCCCTTCTGGATGTCGGCACTCACGTCTCGGAGCGCGACCACGTCGCCCTTGTAGATCTTGGTGACGTTCTCGAGCCTGATCATGTGATCGGGAGTGGTCGGTCCGCACGAGGGGGGTACCGGGGCGACCGACGTGGCAAGACTACCAAACCCCCGTAGGGCAGCAGGGGGACGCCCCGCCCACGGCGAATACCTGCGTTCGTGAATGGTATTCGACGGTCAATTGTGGTTGTCCTGGTCGGAATAGCCATTTTTGTCGGGTTTTCTCGTACCGCCCACGCCGCACAGAGCACGGGCGACGCCGAGAACACCCTGACCGCCGACATCAACCAGGAGCGCACCAGCCGCGGTCTCGGTGCGCTGTCGACCGCGTCGGACCTGGTGGCGTACGCCCGACAGCACTCGGCCGACATGGCCGCCGCCGGGCACCCGTACCACGACCCCAACATCCAATCGAACGTGCAGAACTGGCAGCACCTCGGCGACAACGTGGGCTCCGGTCCCGATGCCGACCACCTGCACCAGGGGTTCATGAACTCCCAGGTCCACCGGGACGAGATCCTGATGCCCGACTACACCGAGGTCGGCGTCGGCGCCTATTGGGCCGGCGACGTCCTCTACGTCACCGAGGTGTTCCGACGGCCCGAGGCCGCCGCGGTGCCCGTCGTCCGCACGGTCACTGCGCCTGCGCCCCGGCCGGCGCCCGCCCCCCGCATCGTCGTGCGTCCGGCCGCACCGGCGGCGGCCGTCGCGCCGGCGCCCGTCGTCACGACACCGCCGACCGCCGCTCCAGCGCCTGCGTCCTCCACATCGACGTCGTTGGTCGCTGCGGCCACGACACCGTGGCCGCCCGCGAGCGCCGTGCTCAACACCCGGTCCGCCGCCAGCCACGGTGCCCGCAGCACGGACCTGGCGACGGTCGCCGTCGCCGCTGCCGTGCTGTTGATGCTGGTCGCCGGCGTCGAAGTGGCGACCCTCCGCCGCCGCGCCGAGCGCTCCTAGCGATCGCTCACGCTGCGCCTTGCTGGCGGCGCCAGCGGAGGTAGGCCTCCATGAACGGGTCGAGGTCGCCGTCGAGGACACCGTCGACGTTGCCGGCCTCGTGGCCGGTGCGGTCGTCCTTGACGTTCTGATACGGCGCCAGCACGTAGTGGCGGAAGGCCTGGCCCCAGCCGACCTCGGTCTGCGGGCCGGAGATGGCGTCGAGCTCGGCCTTGCGCTGCTCGCGCTGGAGCTCGGCCAGCTTCATACCGAGGATCTGCATGGCCTTGGCCTTGTTCTGGTGCTGGCTGCGCTCGTTCTGGACAGCGACGACGACGCCGGTCGGCAGGTGGGTAAGCCGGACCGCCGAGTCGGTGACGTTCACGTGCTGGCCGCCGGCCCCTGACGATCGGTAGGTGTCGACGCGGAGGTCCTTCTCTTCGATCTCGACCTCGTCGCCGGCGTCCTCGAGGAACGGCACGGCACTGACGGAGGCGAAAGACGTCTGCCGCCGGTGCTGGGCGTCGAAGGGCGACATGCGCACGAGCCGATGCACGCCCTTCTCGCCAGTCAGCAACCCGTACGCGTAGCGGCCCTTGACGATGAACGTGGCCGAGAGGATCCCGGCTTCCTGACCGGCCGACACCTCGTCGAGCTCGACGGCGAAGCCGCGCCGCTCGGCCCACCGCAGGTACATCCGCAGCATCATCTCGGCCCAGTCCTGCGCGTCCGTGCCGCCGGCGCCGGCGTGGATCTCGCACACAGCATCGAGCTCGTCGTGCTCGCCCGAGAACAGCGACCGCAGCTCCAGATCGTCGAGCGACTTGCTCACCGCAGCCAGTGCCTCGCCCACCTCGCCCTCGATCGAGTCGTCGCCTTCCTCAACGGCGAGCTCGTAAAGGGTCTCGGCATCGGAAAGCCGAGTGGCGAGACCTTCGAGCTCGTCGACGTCGCCCTTCACGCGCGATAGGTCCGTCGTGACCTTGCGCGCCAGGTCGGTGTCGTCCCACAGGTCGGGCCGCGACGCCTCGACCTCGAGCTCGCCGAACCGCTTGCGCAAACCCTCCAGGTCGAGATACCGCTCGGCGTCGCTCAGCCGCTGAGCGAGCGCGCGCAACTCATCGCTGAAGTCCTGCAAGTTTCAGGACTCGTTGCCGTGGCAGCGCTTGTACTTCTTGCCGCTGCCGCACCAACAGGGGTCGTTGCGGCCGATCTTCTCGTGGTCGTCTCTGACGACCTGGGTGACGACTGGGGCTTCCTCGATGAACTCGGGAGGAGCGTCCTCCATGCCACCCATCTGGGCGGCCTGCAGCTGGGCGGCCTGGACCATGCCGCTGCTCCCCTGCACCGGGTCCTCGGGCGCCGAGTACTGGACGTTCAGGACCCGCTGCTGCTCGGGCTGGGCGACGACCTCGAGGTGCATCACGTACTTCACGAAGTCCTCGGCGATGGCGCCCATCATCATCGAGAACATCTCGTAGCCCTCGCGCTGCCACTCGACGAGTGGGTCGCGCTGGCCCATGGCCCGCAGGTTGATGCCCTCCTGCAGGTAATCCATCTCGTAGAGGTGCTCGCGCCAGCGCTGGTCGATGATCGAGAGCATCACCCGGCGCTCGATCTCACGCATGACCATGTCGCCGGTGTCGGGGTCGGCACCGAGCTCCTCCTCGCGCTGCTCGTAGTACGAGGTCGCCTCGGCCAGCAGGCTCTCGTAGATCTCGTCGGCGACGCGGGCCTGGGCGAGCTCCTCCACCGTGAACTTCGTCGGGTAGTAGGTGAGGACGTCGTTCATCAGACCCTCGAGGTCCCAGTCCTCGGAGAAATCCGTGGGGCAGTACGTCTCGACCGCGTGCTGCATGGCGGTGTCGAGCGATTCGAAGGCCTGGTCGCGGAGGCTCTCGCCGTCGAGGATCTGCTGGCGGCGCGCGTAGATGACCTTGCGCTGCTCGTTCATCACCTCGTCGTACTTGAGCACGTCCTTGCGGATCTCGGCGTTGCGGTCCTCGACGGTGCCCTGTGCCTTCTCGATGGCGCGGGACACCATTCGCGAGTCGATCGGCACGTCCTCGGGAAGCGCCTTGTTCATCACCCAGTTCATGGCCCCGGTTGCGAACAGGCGCATGAGCTCGTCCTCGAGGGACAGGTAGAACCGGCTTTCGCCGGGGTCGCCCTGGCGGCCCGCACGGCCTCGCAGCTGGTTGTCGATGCGCCGGCTCTCGTGGCGTTCGGTGCCGAGCACGTACAGCCCGCCCAGCTCTCGCACCTTCTCGCCCTCGATGCGGCACTCATCCTGGTAGCGGGCGACCAGCTCCTCGTAGCGGGGCTTGCCCTCCTCACTGTTGGGGTCGAGGCCTTCGGCGGCCAGGTCCAGCTGGGCCAGGCCCTCGGGGTTGCCGCCGAGCAGGATGTCGACGCCGCGACCGGCCATGTTGGTGGCGACGGTGACGGCGTTCAGGCGCCCGCCCTGGGCGACGATCGTGCCCTCACGCTCGTGCTGCTTGGCGTTCAGGACCGTGTGCGGGACGCCGCGTCGTTCGAGCATCCTGGACAGCCGCTCGGACTTCTCGACCGAGACGGTGCCGACGAGGACGGGCTGGCCCTTCTCGTTGCGCTCGACGAGGTCCTCGACCACCGCCTCGAACTTGGCCTGCTCGCCCTTGTAGATGAGGTCGACCTGGTCGATGCGGACCATCGGCCGGTGGGTGGGGATCTCGACGACCGGCAGCTCGTACGTATGCGCGAACTCGCCGGCCTCGGTGACCGCGGTACCGGTCATCCCCGCGAGCTTGTCGTACATGCGGAAGTAGTTCTGGAGCGTGATGGTGGCGAGGGTCTGGTTCTCCTCCTTGATGCGCACCCGCTCCTTGGCCTCCACCGCCTGGTGCAGGCCCTCCGACCAGCGCCGCCCCTCGAGCACGCGGCCGGTGAACTCGTCGACGATCTTCACCTCGCCGTTCTGGACGACGTATTCGTCGTCGCGCTTGAACAGCTCCTTGGCTCGCAGGGCGGCCTGCAGCTGGTGGACGTAGTTCTGCGAGAGCTCGTCGTAGAGGTTCTCAACGCCGAGCGCCTTCTCGACCTTCTCGATGCCCGCCTCGGTGGGAGCGACCGTCTTCTTCTCCTCGTCGACGTCGTAGTCGACGTCGCGCTGGAGGGTGCGGACGATGCCGGCGAACTTGTAGTACAGCTGCGCGGCGTCCTCGACCCGGCCGCTGATGATCAGCGGCGTACGGGCCTCGTCGACGAGGATCGAGTCGACCTCGTCAACGATGGCGTACAGGTGGCCGCGCTGGACCATCTGGTCCTTCGACATGGCCATGTTGTCGCGCAGGTAGTCGAAGCCGAACTCGTTGTTGGTGCCGTAGGTGATGTCGCAGGCGTAGGCCTGGCGCTTGACGTCGGGATCCTCGATGCCGGGGACGACGAGGCCGACCGTCAGGCCCATCCACTTGTGGATCCGGCCCATCCACTCCGAGTCGCGCGTGGCCAGGTAGTCGTTGACCGTGATGAGGTGCATGCCCCGGCCACTGAGGCCGTTGAGGTAGGCGGGGAGCGTGGAGACGAGGGTCTTGCCCTCGCCGGTGCGCATCTCGGCGATCCAGCCGAAGTGGAGGGCGGCGCCGCCCATGAGCTGCACGTCGAAGTGGCGCTGGCCGATGACCCGCTTGGCCGCCTCTCGGGTCACGGCAAACGACTCGATCAGGAGGTCGTTGAGGGCCTCGTCGACGTCGGCGCCGGCGTTGGCGATGCGCTCGCGGAACTCGACGGTCTTGTGACGGAGGGCATCGTCGCTCAGCGCCTGGATCTCCGGCTCCAGGGCGTTGATGTCCGGGACCAGCGACTGGAGGGCCTTGAGCTTCCTTCCCTCGCCGGCCCGAAGGACGCGGCTGAATACAGACATAGCGGCGAGTGTACTGGCGGCCCTGACGCTTCTTTCGCGGCCGTCAGCCCGGCCGGTGGGCGACGACGTGCATGTTGTCGCCCAGATTGACCGGCACCCGCCAGTGCTCGGGAACCACTGTCCGGATGGACTCGGCCACCGACCCGACGGCCGGCACGGCCGCGGCCACCTTGGTCAGGAGGTAGTCGACCGAGACGACGTGGCTGTACAGACCGATGCGGTCCACGGTGAATCCGGCCTGCTCCAGGAGCCGTGCGACGGTGTTCCGGTCGAAGTAGTAGAGGTGCATCTCCATCAGCCACGGCCAGTGCTGGCCGAGCCCGCGGGCGATCCTGCTGCCGGCGTCGATCGTCGACAGATGCAGCTGGCCGCCCGGGGCGAGCATCCGGAGAGCGGCCTCCAGCTCGGCCCGCGGGTCGGCCAGATGCTCGAGGACGTCCCACATCGTCACCACGTCGTCGACGTCGCCGCTCTCGGCCCGCTCCGTCAGCGTCTCGTTGTGAACGGTGAGACCGAGCGAGCGAGCCTGCCCGGCGGCCCACGCCGAGAGCTCGGTCCCCTCGGCTCGGAACCCCGCGTGGCCGGCGACGTCGACGAAATACCCGCAGTAGGCGCCCACGTCGAGCAGCCGGCGTGACTGGGCCGGTCCGAGCGCGCCCAGCACTCGCTCGAAGGTGTAGTACCGGTTCGCCCGCTCGCCGACGTACAACGGATCCTCGACCGCGCTGTAGGCCTTGAGGAGATCGTCGGAGTCGGGCATCGGCCACTGGAACAACAGCCCGCACGTCCGGCAACACCAGATCGGCGGATGGTGGCCGTGGCCGAGGTTGGTGCAGCTGAAAGAGTCGTCGGCGGGGTCCGGCGTCGCCGCCCGCCGCTCCCGGAACCGGAGCTGGAGCTCGCGTCCGCCGCACAGATAGCAGCCCGTGGGAAACGCGGCGTCGGGCTCGTGCATCGGGAAACGATAGGCGTCCGCCCTCCGTCTGGCCCGGCGCGCCCCTGTGGCAACATGGCGCCGTGGCCGACACGAAGGCCGGCCTCAACGTCGCGACGGCCCGCCGCATCGGAACGAAGCGGCCCGAGCTCTGGGTGCTCGGCCTGATGATCGTCACGTGGGTCTTCACCTTCGGCCGGCTGGTCCTCCTGCGCCAGAACCGCTTTGGTTCTTTCAGCCTCGACATGGCGATCTTCGATCAGGCCACCTGGCTGATCTCGCGCATGGGCGGCCTGTTCATGTCAGTGCGTGGGCTGCACTTCTTCGGGCACCACTTCAACCTCGGCCTGTTCCTCCTGGCGCCCTTCTACTGGCTGGGCGCGGGCGCCAACTTCCTCAACATCGTCATGGTGCTGTCGATGGCGCTGGCCGCCGTGCCGATCTACCTGCTGGCGCGTGACCGCCTCGACAGCGGCTGGCTCGCCGTCGGGCTGGCGGCTGCCTACCTGCTCCACCCGTCGCTGCAGTTCATGGCGTGGGAGCTCTTCCATCCCGAGCCCATGGCGATCATCGGTCTGTTCTTCGCCTGGTACTTCGCTCGGCGGGAGCAGTGGCTCTGGTACGGCGTGTCGCTGGCCTACGCCGTGTGCTGGAAAGAGGACGTCGCCTTGGCCGCGCTGGTCATCGGCCTCGTGCTCGTCATCCGCAGGCAGTGGAACCCTGGACTCTGGACCGTCGGTCTGTCGGCCCTCTACTTCTTCATCGCCAACAGCTGGCTGATCCCGACGTTCAGCGGCGCCGGTCAGTCCTTCTACAACAACCTGTTCGGCACCCTCGGCAACTCACCCACCGA
>JAFASB010000314.1 GCA_019244985.1 Acidimicrobiia bacterium
GCGAGGCCTCGATCGTCGCCAGCGGAGCGCTGACCGCCGACACCGGCCAGCACACCGGCCGCTCCCCCAAGGACAAGTTCTTCGTCCGGGAGCCGAGCTCCGAGGACAAGATCTGGTGGTTCGCGGGCAACCGACCCATCGAGCCGGAGAAGTTCGACGGGCTGCTCGCGAAGATGGTCGACTACATCGGCGCCCACGAGGTCTACGTGCAGGACCTCTTCGCCTGCGCCGATCCCGAGTTCCGCCTCCGCGTCCGCGTGGTCACGCAGCTCGCCTGGCACAACCTCTTCGCCCGCAACCTCTTCATCCGGCCCACCCCGCAGCAGCTCGAAACCTTCGAGCCCGACTTCACGGTCATCTCCCTGCCCGACGTCCGGGCCGATCCCGCCAGCGACGGCACCCGCTCCGAGACCTTCATCCTCGTGAACCTGGGCCGTCGGATGGTAATCATCGGCGGCTCCGCTTACGCGGGCGAGATCAAGAAGTCCGTCTTCACGGCTCTCAACTACCTGATGCCCGAGCGGGGCGCGATGCCCATGCACTGCTCGGCCAACGTCGGCCAGGACGGCAAGGTGGCACTCTTCTTCGGGCTCTCCGGCACCGGCAAGACGACGCTCTCCTCCGATCCGACCCGCCGGTTGATCGGGGACGACGAGCACGGGTGGAGCGACCGGGGGATCTTCAACTTCGAGGGCGGCTGCTACGCCAAGACGATCCGGATCTCCGAGGAGGCCGAGCCCGAGATCTACGCCGCCACCAACCACTTCGGCACGATCCTCGAGAACGTCGTCTTCGACCATGACACCCGGATCCCGGACTACGACGACGACAGTCGCACCGAGAACACGCGCTCGGCCTACCCGGTGGACCTGATTCCGGCGGCCGACCTGAGCGGTCGGGCCGGCCATCCTTCCAGCATCCTCTTCCTCTCCGCGGACGCCTTCGGAGTGCTGCCGGCGGTGGCCCGACTCGACGAGGAGCAGGCGCGCTTCTTCTTCCTGTCCGGCTACACCGCCAAGGTGGCGGGAACCGAGCGCGGGGTGACGGAGCCGGAGCCAACCTTCAGCACCTGCTTCGCCGCGCCCTTCCTGGTCCTGCCGCCCGACACCTACGCCGACCTGCTCATCGAGCGGGTGCGCCGGCACGAAGCACAGGTCTGGATGCTCAACACCGGCTGGGTGGGCGGCCCTCCGGGAGTCGGCCACCGGATCTCGATCGCCCACACCCGTGCCATCGTCAGGGCGGTCGTCGAGGGGCGGCTGCGGGAGGTTCAAACGCGTACGGACCCGGTCTTCGGCGTACGCGTTCCCCTGTCCGTTCCCGGCGTCCCCGACGAGGTCCTCGACCCGCGCGGCTCCTGGCCCGATCCGGCGGAATACGACCGCCAGGCCGGCCGGCTGCAGGCGATGTTCAACTCGAACATGGGCCGCCTGCTCGAGACAGACACGACCGCGGGGTAGACGAGTCGAAGTCGACCGCGCCCGTGGGTTAGCCTCTGCCCGTGAGCGACCCGCTGGGTGACCTCGACATCCTGCGCTTCAGGATGCTCGCGGACCCGAAGCTGTCGCCGGACGGCGGCCAGGTCGCCTTCGTCCTCGTCGAGCAGGACGCCGAGGCCAACCGCCAGGCCAGCAGCATCTGGTCTGTTTCTGCGGAGGGATCTGCGCCCCCGCGCCGACTGACGGCGGGCCCCGACGACGGCCGCCCCCGCTGGTCCCCCGACGGTTCGCGGCTGGCCTTTCTCAGCGTTCGCGAGAGGGAGTGGGCCCGAGACCTCTTGGTGCTGGACATGCGCGGCGGCGAGGCGGAGCGGATCGCCGCGCTGCCTCGCGGCGCGCTCGAATTCGCGTGGTCTCCGGACGGCGATCGCCTCTGCCTGGTGGGCGGCCCGGAGTACCCGGCGGAGCCCGGTCGGAGCGCCCCCGCCACCCCGGCGGAGGCCAACCGGCGCTACCGGGAGCGCGTCCGGCACATCCGGCGCTTCCGCTACCGTTTCGACGGGCTCGGCGAGCTCGACGACGAGGCGGCGCAGCTCTGGGTTGTGAACGCGGACGGCAGCGGTCTGAGGATGATCACCGAGGGCGCCAGCGACGTCAGACGGCCGAGCTGGCTCGACGCTGAACGGATCGCCTTCTTGAGCAACCGCCGCCCGGACTTCGATCGCAGCGAGGTCGCAGAGGTCTACGCGGTGGAGGCGGCCGGCGGCCCGGTGACCCAGCTCACCAGCCACGAGACCTCCACCTCCGCCTTCGGGATGGCGCCGGACGGGCGCCTGGCCACGCTTCGGACGGACGCGCCGGACCCCTTCGACGCCCGCCACCACCGGGTCTGGATCGACGGCGAATGCCTGACCCGCGAGAAGGACAGGGCCAGCGCCAGCGTCGTCCTGGCGGACACGATGACCCGCCGGGAGCCGATGGACCCCACCTGGTCGGACAGCTGGCTCTATTTCGAGCTCATCGACGGGGGCCGGCAGCACGTGTACAGGGCGCGGCCGGGCCTCTCGCCTCAGCTCGTGGTGGGAGGCGACCGCGTCGTCGCCGGCTTCTCGACCGACGGCCGGAGCGCGGCGTTCCTGTCCAGTGGGCCCGACGACCCTCTCTCGCTTCGGCTCTGCAACG
>JAFASB010000547.1 GCA_019244985.1 Acidimicrobiia bacterium
GAACAGGTGCGGCGCGTCGATGTGCACGATCGCCGACGGGTCGCTCACGAAGATCCCCTGGCGGAACAGCAAGCTGCGGGCCGCGAAGGCGAAGGCCAGGGTCACGACGGCGAGGAACAGGCCGCGGAAGCGAACCGCCAGCGAGCCGACGAGGGCGCTCGCCGCTGCGGTCACCGCGCCGGACACGAGCAGCATCGCCGGCAGTCCCCAACTGTTGACCAGCGTCGCCGTGTAGGCGCCGACGCCGAGGAAGGCGAACTGCCCGAGCGACACCTGCCCACCCCACCCGGTCAGCAGCGTGAACGCCATCCCGACCATGGCGTAGGCGACCATGAACACGAGGAACACGGCCCGCTCCTGGGTGTTCAGCCCGGGGACGAGGGGAGCGATGGCCAGCAGCGCGAACAGCCCCACCCAGCCGATGCGTCCGAGTTGCTGGACGGCGAGGACGTTGCGGACACGCTCGGGGAGGGGCGGCCTCGAACGTTCGACGACCAGCCGTTCTTCGCTGCGGCTGTCGCGCTGGAGCACGCGCGCCCGCAGCAGCAGGCCGACGGCGACGGCGATGGCGAGGACGAGATCAGTCAGTCCGGGCGTCGACGTGTAGAAGACCGTCGACTGCTCGACGATGCCGATGCCGATGCCTGCCAGCACGGCGATGCGGAAGTCGACCATGCCGGCGAGAAGGGCGGCCGCCAGTCCGCGGAGCAGCAGCCCGGGTCCGCTGTCGTTGAAGCCGATCGCCGGCTGTGTCGGCGCGAACAGGATCGCGGCGACCGACGAGATCAGGCCGGCGATCGTCCACACGATCAGCGACACCCGCCGCACCGACACGCCCGCCAGCCGTGCCGCGTCCGGATTCGACGCTGCCCCACGGATGGCCTGGCCCGTGCGCGTGCGGGTCAGCAGGAGCCACAGGCCGACGGCGATGGCGGGCGCCACGATGATCGTGAGGATCTGGCTGGACGTGAGGATGGCGCTGCCGATCGTCCAGTGGATGTCGAACGGCTGCGGGAACCCGTGGGCCGCAAGGCGCCCGGGGTCGACGTGCAGCGGGCCTTCGAGCAGGACGAGCAGGATCACCTGGGAGATGCCGATCGTCGCCACCATCAGCACGAGCCGCGACTTGTCGAATAGCCGCCACCCGAGGAGGCGCTCCACGCCCGCGCCTACCGCGGCGCCGAGCGCTAGCGCGAGTGGCACCGCGACCCAATACGGGAACGCCAGGTTGAAGACGAGGACGGCGAGCGCGGCGCTGGCGATCGAGCCCATCTGGCCCTGGGCGAAGTTGATGAACCGGTTGGCCCGGTAGATGAGGACGATGCCGACGGCGAGCAGCGCCGCCTGCAGCCCCGACGCCACGCCGAGCAGAACGACCGCGGGCAGATCGCTCACCGGGCGCCCTTCTTGGACTTCGACCTGGACCGCTTCGGCGGTGGCTTGTGGCCGTTGGCGCCGAGGAACACGGCGCGCGCCAGGTCGCCGCGCTCCAGCAGGTCGGCAGTGGGGCCGTCGAACTTCACGGCGCCTTTCTCGAGGAACACGGCTCGACCGCAAAGCTGGGCGGCGACGTTCAGGGATTGCTCGACGAGCACGCACGTGCACCCGTCGGCGTTGACGTTGCGGACGACCTCGAAGAGCTCGGCGACGATCACGGGCGAGAGTCCAAGGGACAGCTCGTCGATGCAGAGCAGCTTCGGGTCGAGCAGGAGGGCCTTGGCCAGGCCCAGCTGCTGCTGCTCGCCACCCGACAGTGAGCCCGCCTTGGTGTCGAGCCGCTTCGACAGTTGTGGGAAGCGGTCGAGCTCGCGGCTGATGCGGTCGTCGAGGCCCGAGCGCACGGTGAAGCCGGCCAGCTGCAGGTTCTCGCGCACGGTCAGATCGGGGAACACCGCCTTGCCGCCCATAACCAGGCCGACGCCCGCGGCGGAAAGCTTCTCGGCGGGCACGCCGGTGACGTCGCGGCCGTCGAGCGTCACCGACCCGTGGTGCGGCGCCTCCAGGCCGGCGAGCACGCGTAGGACCGTCGACTTGCCGGCGCCGTTGGTGCCGAGCAGGCCGAGGACCTCGCCGCGTTCGACCGTGAAGCTGACCCCGAACAGGACCTGCACGGGCCCATAGGAGAACTCGACGTCACGCAGCTCGACGAAAGAATCGGCCCCCGGCGAAGCCACCCGGCAGAAGTTAAATGATCGGTCATTCATATGCAATGCGGCGGTAGTACGATCTCGCCGTGGCTCGAGCACAGGCGGCGCCGAGGACCAAGAGCCGCCGTGGCCGGCCGCCGAACTCCGACGGGCAAGAGACCGCCGCTCGCCTCCTCGACGCAGCCGCCGCCGCGTGCGCGGAGTCGGGCTTCGACGGCGCCACGCTCAATGAGATCGCCCGCCGGGCGGGAGTGACCGCGGCCGCCATCTACAACCACTACGAGAGCCGCGAGGACCTGCTCTACGCCGCAGGCGTTCGCGCCCTCGAGCGGGTCACCGACGTGGTGCCGCAGGGCGCGGGAGCCGACGCCGCCCGCCTCATCGCCGCCGCCTACCTCCGCCCCGAGCTGAAGCAGACGCGCCGCCTGCTGGCCGAGCTCCACGTCGCCAGCGCCCGCGACCGCAGCCTCGCCCAGCTGCTCGGCTCCTGGCACCGCTCATGGGCCCAGGCCCTGAAGGCCGTGCTCCCGGCCGACGACCCGGCCCCGGAGGCGACGGTCAAGACGCTCTTCCTGCTGCTCCTCGGCCTCTGCCACTACGACAACCTGGCTGCCGTCAAGAGCACCCAGGCCGCGGTCGTCGACCGCGTCGAAGACCTCGTCGACATCCTGATCCCCCCGCGTAGGGCCGCGAGCCCTCCGGCCCCCCCCAAAACCTCTCCGATTCCATAATTCTTTGTCGAGAACGGGCACAAACGGAGCGCCGACCGAAGATCGGAGAGGTTTTGGCGCCTCGTTACGGCCAGATGTCGTCGCCGCGGAGGATGCAGTCGGCGCCGCCGTCGATCATGAAGACCTGGCCGGTGATGGCCGTGGTGTCGGGGCTGACGAGGAAGGCGAGCAGGTGGGCAGCGGCTGCGGGGTCGGCGACGCCGCCGTACGGCATCGGCATCGCTTCCTCGAGCAGGGGAGCCGTGTCGGGGTTGGCGAGGATGGGCTCGACCATGGGTGT
>JAFASB010000024.1 GCA_019244985.1 Acidimicrobiia bacterium
GACGACACGCTCGCCGCCCTCAGCGACCTCGTCCACCAAGGCAAGATCAGAATCGCCGGGAGCTCGACCTATCCGGCGGAGCTCATCGTCGAGGCCCAGTGGGTCGCCGAGAAGCGAGGCCGTGAGCGCTTCCGCTGCGAGCAGCCGCCGTACTCGATCTTCGCCAGGGCCATCGAGACCGCGGTGCTGCCGACGTGTCAGAAGTACGGCATGGGCGTGATCCCCTGGAGTCCGCTGGCCGGTGGCTGGCTCAGTGGGAAGTACCGCCGCGGGAGCGACAAGCCGACCGGGGGCCGGGCAGCCCGCGTCCCCGACCGGTTCGACTACGACAAGCCCGAGAACCAGCGAAAGCTCGACCTGGTCGAGGACCTGCTCAAGGTGGCGGCCGACGCTGGACTCTCGCTGACCCACCTTTCGATGGCGTGGGTGCTCGAGCACCCGGCGGTGACGTCGGCGATCATCGGGCCTCGGACGATGGACCAGCTCACCGACCTGCTGGCCGGCGCCGACGCCAAGCTCGACGAAGGGATCCTCGACCGTATCGACGAGCTGGTCCCGCCGGGCACAACGGTCAACCCCGCCGACGCCGGCTGGTCACCGCCGGGCCACAGTCGCCGAACCCGCCGCAGGAAGTCCTAGCGAGGCCGGGGCGTTCTTCATACCGTGATCGTCCACTGCGACCCGGGAGTGTTTGCTCATTCAGCGGGCCAACGGACCAGCCATCGAGCAAACACCGGGCCCGGTTAGGACGAGAGCACCACGACCGCGTCGCGCTCGAGCACTCGGAAGGTGAGGCTCTCCTCGAGGTACAGGGTGACGTTCTCTGCGTCGTGGGCGAGGTAGCCCATCGAGATGTCCTGACCGACATCCATGACGAAGTCGCCACCGCGCAGGCTGAGGACAGCGGCCCCCTCGATGCCGGGCGTCCACACCACGGGCCCGTCGAGGATCTGATGGAGATGATCGAGCAGCGGGTAGCCGCCGTGCTCGGTGGTCTCGATGATGCCGGTGTAGCCCTCGGGCGCAATCGCCAATCCGTAGGGCCCAGAGATCCCCGACTCCCGCAGCACGTCGACCGCCTTGGCGACGAACGTGGGGTACTGGCTCACCTTCTTCTCGAGCCGCACCGCCTCGTGCGCGCTGGAGTCGAGGAGCCCGCTGATTCCGGCCGCGTCGTGGCCCCGGAAGACCAGCGTGTTCTCGGCCAGCCCGAGGCGAGCCGTCGCCACGTCGAGCCCGCCGAAGTCGGCGTCGCTGGCGCCGCGGTCGATGTCATCGAGCTCGCGCCGGGAGACGGTGAACGGCACCCGGAGCTCGACAAGGGGCATCACCCGCCGCAGCCGTGCCTCCACGTCATTCACCGGGCCGGAGACCGCGTCGGCGCGGCCGAGGTCGACGACCGAGTGATCCCATCCGTGGGGTCCGTCGAAGTCGACGAGCTTGCGGGCCGCGAGGAACGTGGTGATGCGCGACTTGGCTTCAGCCTCGATGGCCGACCAGCCGCTTTCGGAGATCGGAGCGAGGGCGCGAAGAAGACGGTCCATGGTCAGCGCCTCTCCCTCAGCGAGCCGATCCCGAGCGATCCGTCGCCCGCCTTCGAGGCAGCCGCGCCGGCCCCTTCCGCCTCCGCCTGGTGCTCGACTTCGACGACCGGGGCCTCGGTGAACAGATAGGTGCGGAGCACGAGATCAAGGGCGGGGTCGTGGCGCCGGAGCCACTCGAGCGTCATCGCCGCGTGCTCCTTTTCCTCGTCGCGGTTGTGGGCCAGGACCTCGGCCAGCGCCTCGTCGCTGGTCGCCGCCACCCGCTGGTCGTACCAGTCGACCGCCTCGAGCTCCTCCTGGAGGGAGGTGATCGCCCGGTGCCGGTCGATGACGTCAGGGTTCAACCACTCAACGGGCTCGTGGAGCCCAACGCTGTTTGCCATGGCCTTAGCCTTCCCTGCGTGAGGCAACGAACACCGGGATCGTGCGCTCGGTGCGTTCCTGATACTCGGCGTAGGGAGGGTAAGCGGCGACCGCGCGCTCCCACCACGCCGCCCGCTCGTCGCCGGTGACCTCGCGCACTCGCACGGGGAACGGCTCGGCGCCGTCCTGGATGGTCACGTCGTCGGGGTTGGCCTTGAGGTTGTAGTACCAGACCGGGTGCTTGGGGGCGCCGCCGAGCGACGCCACAAGCGCGTACTCGCCGTCGTGCTCGACCCGCATCAGGGCGATCTTGCGGATCTTTCCGCTCTTGTTGCCGATCATCGTCACGACGATTACCGGCATGTCCGTGTCCTGGAGGGTGTTCGCCTCCTTGCCGCCCGATCGCTCGTAGGCCTCGACCTGGTCGCGGACCCACCCCATGGTGTTGGGGACGTACTCACCTTGCAGACTCACGGACAACCTCCTCGCGGCCGAACGGCCGGCCTCTATGAGCGATTCCGCCGGAAATGCGCGGGCAACTGTGGAAGAGTTTGCCCCGTACGCCGGGTGAGCAGTACGTGCAAATCCCTGAGAGGGAGGGAATATGAGGCGCTCGTTGAAGAGGGTGACGGTTCTGTCCGTCGCCCTGATGGTTGGTGCCGTCCTGGTGGCCTGCGGTGGCTCCTCGAAGAAGTCGTCGAGCACGGCGACGACGACCGGCGGTGGGAGCTCGGCCAACCTCTCGGTCTCGTCGTTCACGAGCGACTTCTCGGCGATGTCGCAGCTGAAGGGACTGGCCGGGCAGGGCAAGGGCCTGGTGGGCGTCCTCCTGCCGGATACGACGACGTCGGCCCGGTACGTCTCCTTCGACGCGCCCTATCTCACCAAGGCCTTCCAGACCGCGGGCTTCACCCAGTTCAAGGTCGACAACGCCCAGGGCAGCGCGTCCACGATGCAGACCCAGGCCGAGGCCGACATCACCTCGGGCGCCAGCGTTCTCATCGTCGACCCGCTCGACTCGGGGAGCGGGGCCGCCATCGAGAACAACGCGGTGTCCAAGGGCGTGAAGGTCATCGACTACGACCGCCTCACCAAGGGAGGCCCGGCCGACCGCGTCTACGTCAGCTTCGACAACGTCAAGGTGGGCCAGGCGATCGGCAACGGCTTCGTCGACTGCGTGAAGTCGTGGAACGTGGCCAAGCCCAACGTCCTCGTCATGGACGGCGACCCCACCGACAACAACGCCGGCCTGTTCGCCCAGGGCTACAACGGCGTCCTCAAGTCGCACTTCGACGACGGCTCGTACGTCAAGGTCGCTGAGCCGGCGGGCACGTGGACGCCGTCGGTGGCCCAGACGACGTTCGCCCAGCAGTACACGGCCCATCCGAACATCAACTCGGTCGTGACGCCCAACGACGACAACGCCAACGCCGTCATCGCCTACCTGCAGGGCAAGCAGATCAAGCCCAAGACGTTCCCGACGACGGGTCAGGACGCGTCGAAGTCCGGTCTGCAGAACATCCTCAAGGGCTACCAGTGCGGCACGGTCTACAAGCCGATCTACCTGGAGGCACAGGCGGCAGCGGCCATCGCTTTGTACCTGCGGGCCGGTCAGACTCCACCGTCGAGCCTGGTCAACGCCACCACGAAGGACACGCAGCAGAACGCCGACGTCAAGTCCGTGTACCTGACGCCCACCTGGGTGACCGTCGACAACATGGAGCAGACGGTCGTGAAGGACGCAGCCGTCAAGGTGACCGACATCTGCGTGGCTGACACGCAGGCCGCCTGCACGGCCGCCGGGATCAAGTAGCGGTGTCAACGCCGGCAGAGGGCGTGGCTGCCACGGCGGCCACGCCCCTGCTGCGCCTCGAGAAGATCACCAAGAGCTTCGGACCCGTCCAGGCTCTCATCGATGTCGACCTCGACGTCCCCGTCGGTCAGGTCACCGCGCTGGTCGGCGACAACGGCGCCGGCAAGTCGACGCTCATCAAGGCCATCGCCGGGATCTATCCGGCCGACGGCGGCCGGATCCTGTGGGCCGGCCGACCTGTGCACATCCGCCACCCGCGTGACGCCGCCGCCCTCGGGATCGAGACCGTGTATCAGGACCTCGCGCTGGCCGACAATCTCGACATCGTCCAGAACATGTTCCTGGGACGGGAGGTCACGCGGCACTGGGCCCTCGACGAGGAGGACATGGAGCGCAAGGCGCGCGACACGCTCGCCAGCCTGCGGGTGACGACGGTGCGCTCGATCCGCCAGCCGGTGGCGTCGCTCTCCGGTGGCCAGCGACAGTCGGTCGCCATCGCCAAGGCCGTGCTGTGGAACTCCAAGCTCGTGATCATGGACGAGCCCACCGCGGCCCTCGGCGTGGCCCAGACGCGCAACGTCCTGGATCTGGTCCGGCGCCTCGCCGACCAGGGCCTGGCTGTGCTCATGGTGTCCCACAACATGAACGACGTGTTCGAGGTGTCCGATCGCGTCGCCGTCATGTTCCTGGGCCGCATGGCTGCGTGCAGGCCGGCGTCTGAGCTCGACGTGGCGACCGTCGTCGACATCATGACCACGGGTACCTCCACGCGTCTGAACAACGAGGGCGATCGTGGCGCCAACTGACGATCCGCAGGTCTCCGCGGTCGAGGAGCTGACCGAGCCGACGGGCGACGCCGCGGCCATGGCCGTGGCGCCGGAGCTGATGGCGCAGACCCTCGGGGAGTATGTCCGGGCGTGGGTGGCGAAGGTCCGAGGTGGCGATGCCGGCGCCCTGCCCGTCATCGCCGGGCTCATCATCATCTCGGTCCTGTTCCAGTCGCTGAACTCGAAGTTCCTCACGGCCGGCAACCTCGTCAACCTCCTGATCCAGAGCGCCGTCTACATGCTCCTGGCGATGTCGGAGGTCTACGTCCTGCTGCTGGGCGAGATCGACCTGTCGTCGGGGTTCGTCGCGGGCCTGGGCGGTGTCGTGATGGCCGAGCTCATGAAGCAGGGCACCGACTGGCCCTGGTGGCTGGCGGTCGTCGCCGGTCTGCTGGTGACCGCGGCCATCGGCGCCCTCCACGGGACGCTGATCACCCGGATCGGCCTGCCTTCGTTCGTGGTGACGCTGGCCGGCCTCCTCGGGTGGCAGGGCGTGATGCTGCTGGTCCTCGGTCAGGGCGGCGTCGTCCCGATCGGCGACAAGGTCATCAACAACATCACGAGCGGGCAGCTCAGCGTCACGGCCAGTTGGATCGTGATGTTGGCGATCGTCGCCGTCTACTGCGCGAGGGCGTGGTTGCGCGACTCGCGGCGGCGGGGGAGCGGCTTGGTGGCGCCGCCCGTCAGTCTGACCGTCCTCCGCATGGTCGGTGCGCTCGTCGCCGGCGTCGTCGTCGTGCTGATCTGCAACACAGACCGCGGGATCAACACTCCGATCAAGGGCCTGCCGTGGGTCGTGCTGCTCGTTTTGGCCGTGCTGGCGGCCTGGACATTTCTGCTCGGGCGAACGACCTTCGGTCGCTACGTCTACGCGATCGGCGGCAACCCCGAGGCGGCCCGCCGGGCGGGCGTCAGCTTGCCCAGGATCCGCACGCTCTGCTTCGCACTGGCGTCGTTCACGGCCGGCATCGCCGGCATCGTCTACGCATCTCGTCTCCGGTCGGTGTCCACGTCGATCGACGGCGGAACGCTCGTGCTCTACGCCGTTGCCGCAGCGGTGATCGGCGGCACGAGCCTCTTCGGTGGCCGGGGCAAAGCCGCCAACGCGGTGCTCGGCGGACTCGTCATCGGCGCCATCGACAACGGCATGGGCCTGCAGGGCTACAGCGCGTACGTCCGCTTCATCGTCACCGCGCTGGTGCTGCTCGCGGCCGTGACGATTGACGCCCTCACCCGCCGAGGCCGCACGGCCCGCTAAGCAGCGGTCGAGACCGCAAGCGCCTCCTCGGCGATGGGGTCCTCCTCGACCTTGGGCCGGGCGGGAAGCAGCAGGGCGGCCATGATCGCCTCGGCCAGGGCGACGGCCCCCGGCCACCTTGAGCGCACCGGAGACACTGTGCAGGAAGGCGGCGGCCAGGGCCCGCCGCGCCCGCCTACTTGGCGACGACCAGGGCGCCGCCGAAGAGCCGGGTGGCGTCGTTGACCGCCGAGCCCACGCCCGCCCACAGCGCCAGGCCGGCGATGACGAATGGCGCGGCTACTGGCTCAAATATCCGCTCGAGGAGCTGTTCGCCGACGCCGCGCCCGAGCAGCCTCCCGTCAGCCTCGAGCTGCACACCGACGACGGGCCCGTCACCGTGAGGACCGTCGACGGGAGGGTCCGCGTGAGCCCGGGTGCCGCGCAAGATCCCGATGCCGTCGTCACTGGCCGCCCCGAGGACGTCATCGAGCTCCTGAAGGGGACGATCGACGTCCGCGGCGCCCGCCGGCGGGGCGTGCAGGTCGAGGGCGACGCAGAGACGGTCGCCCGCGTGCGGCCCCGGGTCTGATCGCTAGGCGGCGTCGCGCACGAACGCCGCGTGCTCGGCAAGCCCGCGCACGCAGCTACGGATGAAGCGACCGAGTGCCAGCCGGTACATCCATCCCGTCCCGGGCCGCTTGGCCGAGAACGTCGAGTGCCAGCGGATCATGGTCCCGGCGTCGACGGGGGTGAGGTCGACGTCGGCCCGGTAGTCGCGCAACGGCAGCCCGTCGAGCAGCACGTAGCTCAGTCGGCGGCCCGGCACGAGCTCGACCAGGCGCTCGATGCTCGTCGTCCGGCCCGTCCGGAACACGCGCACGGCGTTCAGACTCTCGCCGCCGGTCTCTCCGGGCTCGCGCAGCTCGAACGAACTGATGCCCGACCAGGTCGGCCACGTCGCACCGTCGGCCAGTAGGGCGTACACGGTCTCCGGCGTGGCCGGCGACCACGCTTGCTCGTCGATGTCTAGCTTCGCCATCGCCCCGCTCCCTTTCCTGTACCAAGTGGTACGTCTGTTGTACCATCTGGTACGTGAGCGCGCAATCCCCGGGCTCGGTGACAAGGGCCACGCTGCTCGACGCCGCTGTGGCCTTCGCTGCGGGCACTGGCCTGACAGACGTCAGCCTCCGGCAGATGGCGTCGGCGCTCGGCACCAGTCACCGCATGTTGATCTATCACTTCGGGTCGAAGGAGGGCTTGCTCGTCGCCGTCGTCGACGAGGTCGAGCGCCGGCAGCGGGAGGCGATGGCCGCCCTCGGCGACGACGCGGCGCTGACGCCGTCCGAGTCGATGCGGCGGATGTGGCGCACCCTCGCGGAGTCGTCGATGTGGCCCTTCGAGCGCCTCTTCTTCGAGGTCTACGGGCAGGCGCTCCAGGGCCGTACGCCGATGGTCGCCTTCCTCGACACCGTCGTGGAGTCGTGGCTCGAGCCCGCCACAGCGGTCGGCGTCCGTGCCGGCCTGCCCCGGCGCCGGGCGCGGGCGTGGGCCCGGTTGGGGCTCGCCGCAACGCGCGGCCTGCTCCTCGACCTGCTGGCCACCGAGGACCGCAAAGGGTGCGACGACGCCATGGAGGCGCTGATCGCCGCTCTTCCGCTCGAGCTCAGCGGCGGGAGCGCCGCCGCTGGGGGGCGCTGAACGGCGGTGTCGTCATCAGTCCCGCGCAGGCCGACGTCAGCAGGTGGTCGGTGAGTGCGTCGGGATCTGGCCAGTCGAACATCGGCTTGGCGATGAGCAGAGACGTGATGCCGTGCACAACCGACCACAGCTCGAGGGCGACGACCAGCGGGTCACTGTCCTTGGGCAGGGCCCCGCTGTCCACGGCGCGGGCCACGGCGTCGACGAAGTGGTCGAACGATGACGCGGACCGGACCCGCTCTGCGTCGGGCCCCCCCATCGTGTGATCCGCGGCCCGCATGAACAGGATCCGGTACTGCTCGGGATGGTCGAGGCCGAAGCGCACGTAGGCCTTGCCCCGCCGGTACAGCTGCTCGACGGGGTCGTCGACGCCGACCACCGCTTCTTCCATCACTCGGTGGAGCTCGCCGAACTGGCGCTCACACACGGCGAGCAGCAGCTCGTCCTTGTCTGCGAAGTGCAGGTAGATCGACGGCGGGGTGACGCCGACGGCCTCGGCGATACGGCGGATCGACACTGCCTCCTCGCTGCCGGTTTCGATCAACAGCCGCTCGGCGGCGTCGAGGATCTCGCTGTGGAGGAGCTCACCTTCGCCCTTGCGGGCGCGTGTACGCCCCGCCGACGTCGGCGTCGGTGCTCTGCTCAACGGGTTCCGGTGCCGTTCCCGTCGGCACGGTCGAGGCGATCGCCGACGAACTCGTCGGTGAGGACGATCGTGGGGCCGCCCGTGAGCCCGGCCGCCTCGCCGTGGGCCTGTACGGACTTCGAGAGCTTGTCCTCGGGCCGCACGACCCAGATGGTCCCGTCCTCCTTCACGTTCTGGGCGAGATCGCCGAGTCGGGCCAGGTCGGTCGCCCGCCGGGCCCCGAGCACGATGACGTCGGCGTCGGATTCTGTCGACGGCACGATCCGCCCGGCGGCCCGCTCGACAGCGCGTGCCAGGGCATCGTCGAGGGCGCCGGCGACCTCCACCCGCGACCCCGGACGAATCCCAAGGGCGGCGGCCACGCCGTTCACGTTGCCGTCCGCCTCCTCAGGGTTGTCCTTCAGTCCGACGCGTTCGTAGAGGCGGTGCAGCGGTGCTGGTGCCCACCAGTTGGCCTCGCCGGCGAGGCGCATGAAGGCGGGCACCAAGGTGGCGCGCACCAGGGTGGCGTCCATCACGACGGCGACGGCGAGGCCGATCCCGAACAGCTTGATGAACTCGATCTCCGACGTCCCGAAGGCGAGGAAGACGACGGCGAGGATGGCGGCCAGCGCCGTGACGATGCGCCCCGTCTGCTCGAGTCCCACGGCCACGGACTTGACGTTGTCGTGCGTGCGGTCGTGCTCCTCCTTGATGCGCGACAGGAGGAAGACTTCGTAGTCCATCGACAGCCCGAAGGCGACGCAGAACATCAGGACCGGCGTCGAGGTATCGAGGCTCCCCGTGGCCGTGAAGCCGAGGAGGCCCGAGAGGTGGCCCTCCTGGAAGATCCAGACCATGGCGCCGAACGTGGCTGTCAGGCTCAGCAGGTTCAGCACGAGCGCCTTGACCGGCATCACCACGCTCCCGGTGAACAGGAACAGCACCACGAACGTGACGATCCCCATGATGCCGAGGGCGATCGGGAGACGCCCGGCGATCGACGACTTCGAGTCGACGAGCTGGGCCGACCGGCCGGTGACCAGGACCTTGTACGGCGCGGGAGCAGCGCGCACCTCGTGCACGAGATGCTCACCCTGCGCCGAGACGGGCTCGACTGCGGGGACGACCGACAGCCACGTGCCCTGCGGGTTGGCGAACCGGACTGATGCGGGACCGGCGCCGATGACGCGTTGCCCGTTGATGTAGGAGCCGGTCAAGCTGTCGACGCGGGCCACGCCCGCCATCTTCGACAGTTGCACGGAGTACTGGTCGATCGACGCGTCACGCCCGGACGTGGCCGGGGCGACGGGCGCCACGACCGACAGCGGCGCCGACTCGTTGGAGGCGAAGCCGTGACGGATGTCGTCCTGGACCTGGCGGCTCGTGGCCGACGTCGGCAGGACGCGGTCGTCGGGGAGTCCGAACTTCACGTGGATGAATGGGAGACCGAGCAGGACGAGGACCACGACGATCGAACCGCCGATCACCAGCGGGCGCCGCATCACGGCCATGGCGAGCCGGTGCCATCCGCCCTCGCCGACCTGCTTGGGCTGGTGGTGCCACAGGACCCACTTGTCGACGCGAGGGCCGAGCGTGGCGAGCGCGGCGGGCAGGACCACGACCGCGCCACCGGCGGCCAGGGCGACGACGGGGATGCCCGCGTAAGCGAACGAGCGGAGGAAGTAGAGGGGGAACACGAGCAGAGCGCAGAGCGACGCGGCCACGGTCATGGCGCTGAAGAGGACGGTTCGCCCAGCCGTCTCGACCGTGCGCACGACGGCGGCGTCTGTGTCGCGCCCGGCCCGCAGCTCCTCCCGGTAGCGGGAAACCACGAACAGGCTGTAGTCGATGGCCAACCCGAGGCCCATGGCCGTCGTGAGGTTCAGCGAGTAGATCGAGACGTCGGTGACCGCCGCCAGGATCCGGAGCACGAGGAAGGTTCCGAGCACGGCGAGAACGCCGACACCGAGCGGGAGACCGGCGGCGACAACGCTGCCGAAAACGATGATCAGCAGGAGGACCACCACGGGCAGGGTGATGCCCTCGGAGCGCTCCAGGTCCCTGCGGATCTGGGTGCCGACCTGGTTGAAGACCTGCGAGTAACCGCCGACCCGCACGTTGACCACGGAGTTGTCCTGCGTCAGCTTGGGCGCGATGTCATAAACCCGCTTGATCACCTGGTCGTCGTTGCCGGCGATGCGCGCCAGGACGAGAGCGCCCTTGGCGTCGGCGCTGTGCAACGGCGGGGGTGACCCCAGTGACCAGTACGACACGGCCTGGCCGACGAAGGGTTCGGCCGCCAGCTCCTGGGTGACCCGCATGCCCTCGGCGGCCACCACCGGCGAGTCGACGCTGCCGGTCTTGGCGGTCACCAACAGCACCACGTTGGGCTCGCCAGCGTGGAACTGGGTCTGCAGGATCTTCGCGGCCCGGCTGTACTGCGAGCTCGGGTTGTCGAATCCGCCGTTCGACAGGCGCTTGGACACGCTGCCCCCGACCGCTCCTGCGACCAGGAGGAAGATCACGCCGGCGATCAGTACGAGGCGGCGGCGGCGGACGGCGAACTGACCGAGTCGAGTCATCGGACCCCCCGAGGGCGAGCGTAGCGCCGATAAGTTAACGGCGTTATCTTCAGCCCCGCGGCGGTGTGACGTCAACGAGACATCGGCCACACCGCGCGCCGTGGCAGGCTGCCGCCCAGTGAACAAGGTTCGTGTCGAGGCGTTCAGCGATGGCGTGTTCGCCATCGCCATCACGTTGCTCGTCCTGACGATCGCCGAGCCCACCAACTACCGGGAGCTGTCGCACCAGCTCTGGGACCGGTGGCCGTCGTTGGCGGCCTACGTCGTGACGTTCGTTGTGATTGGGATCATGTGGCTCAACCACCACTCGATCTTCGGCTACCTCGAGCGCATCGACCGCCCGTTCGTCTACCTCAACCAGCTCCTGCTGCTGACGGTGGTGCTGCTCCCGTACCCGACGGGCGTGCTGGGCGAGGCCTTGCGCCGCGGCGAAGGCACGCGCGCGGCCGCCGCCTTCTACGCGGTCGTGATGGCGGTGAACGCCTTCTGCTGGACCGCGGTGTGGTTGTACGCGTCGTCGGGGAGACGGCTCCTTCACAGCAGCTTCCCGGAGGACCAACGGCGGAGCGCCACGCTGGGGTTCAGCAGTGGCACGGTCGTGTACACGCTGGCGATCGGTCTGGCGTTCGTCAACGCCTACGCCCTGCTCGCCTTCCACGCCGCTATGGCCGTGTACTACGCGGTCGACCCGATCTCGCGGCGGGCGGCCCGCGCCTCGGGATAGAGCGGGAGTCAGGCCCGTCGCCGGGCGAGGAGGCGCATGAAGGCCTGCACGATGACGACGAGAGTGCCGATTGCCGCCGCCAAGATCACGGCGATCACGGCGCCTCCGAAGGTGACGGGCTTGCGAATCACCCGGCCATCGTGCCACCGGGGCCGTGGAACCGGACAAACTGGCGGCGTGCCCGACGGTGACGGACGACCGCGACTGTTGATCATCGACGACGGACCGGACATGGTCCGGCTCCTCGAGACTGTCGCCGCCGCCAACTGGGAGGTCCACTCGGCGGGGAACCTGGACGACGCGGTGGCAGCGGCCACGGCCCACCCGCCTGACGTGGCCGTCGTCGACTTCATGCTGCCCGGCGGGGGCGGCTTCTCAGTCGCACGCCATCTCAAAGAGCTCGACGCCGGCGTGGTCGTCGTCATGTTCTCGGCGGCGCCGGTCGGCCATCAGGCGCAGGACAGCCCGGACGTCGACGACTTCGTCATGAAGGGCGATATCCGCGTGATTCGGCGCCTGCTCGACGACCTGGCGGCCCGCTTCCGAACCGAGTGAGATGACGGCGACGCCGGCCCCGGGCGCAGGCACGGTGACGTACCTCTTCAGCCAGCCGGCGCGGGCGCCGCGCCCGCCGGAGGCGCATGAAGACGTGCGCCGGGCCCACCTGCAGCTGCTGCGCCGCGCCGCACCGGCGTCGCGCCCCGTCAAAGTGCTCGGCGACGGCGCCATCGTCGTGTTCTCGAGCGCCCTCGAAGCCGTTGCCTGCGCGCAAGCGGTCCAAAACGCGGCCACGGGGCCGGCCGGAGCCGGGCACGGCGCGCCGCGCGTCGCCTTGCACGCCGGCCAACCCATCGCCGACGAAGAGGAGTATCTGAGCGCTCCGGTCACGGTTGCCCAACGGGTCTGCCACGCGGCCGACGACGGCCAGGTCGTGGTCTCGAGCGTCGTGCGCGGCCTCGTGGACGCGTCTCCGGAGCATTCGTTCCAGCCGTGGCACCCGGTGGATGCCGATGGAGGCGGCCTCGCCTGGTACGAGCTCGAGTGGCGAGCAGCGACCGCCGGGACGACGGCGACGCCGGCGGCCGTCCTGCCCTCGGCGCGGGCGTCGCTGTTCGTCGGCCGGCACGACGAGCTCGCGGCCCTGGAGGCGGCGTGGCAGCGGGCCCAAGCCGGCGAACGCCAGCTCGTGTTCCTCGCCGGTGAGCCGGGTATCGGCAAGACCACCATCGCCCGTCACTTTGCGGCGTCCGTCGAGACGCAGGGCGGGTCGGCACTCTTCGGGCGCTGCGACGAGGAGGCGCTCGTCCCGCACCAGCCCTTTGTCGAGGCCTTGCGTCACTACGTGACGTCGTGTCCGGCGTCGCGGCTCGCGCAGCAGGTCGGCGACGGCGGCAGCGACCTCATCCGCCTCGTGCCCGAGCTCGCCGAGCGGCTGCCGGGGCTTCCCGAGCCGCTGCTGCGCGGCGAGCATCACGAGCGCTACCGGTTGTACGAGGCGACGGCGGCCTTCATCGAGGCGATCGCCGACGCCGCTCCGGTGTTCCTGGTCCTCGACGACCTGCACTGGGCCGACAAGCCGACGCTCCTGCTGCTGCGGCACGTTCTTGCCCGCGCCGAACCAGCGGCGATCCTGGCCGTGGGGACCTATCGCGAGATCGGCCTGGCCCGGACCCACCCGCTCTCGGCCTTCCTCGCCGAGCTTCGCCGCCATCTGCACTTCGACCGGATCTCACTGCGTGGTCTCGACGAGGCGGACGTGGCCGCTCTCGTCAGTCGCTCGACGGGGAGAGACACGCCGCCGGCGTTCGCCGCCGCCCTTCGGCACCACACCGAGGGCAACCCGTTCTTCGTTCAGGGCCTCCTCGACCACCTGGCCGACCACCAGCCCGACGTCGACTGGACCGCGGGCGTCGACCTCGCCGAGGTCGGCATTCCCGAAGGCGTGCGCGACCTCATCGGGCGTCGCCTGTCGTTGCTCGACGACAGGACCAACCGCGTCCTGGCCGTCGCTGCCGTCGCCGGCGTCGAGTTCGAGCTCCCAGTCATCGAGCGTCTGGGCGACTGGTCCTCCGACGACGTGCTCGACGCCGTCGAGCGGGCGGCCGCTGCCGGCCTCGTGGTCGAGGACGCCAGCCACCTCGGCCGCTTCCACTTCTCGCACAACCTGGTGCGTCAGACCCTGTACGACGAGCTGGCGACGGTGCGGCGCGTGCGCTTGCACCTCCGCGTTGCCGAGGCAATGGAAGCGGTCTACGCCGAGGACATCGTCTCCCAGCTCGGGCAGCTCGCCTACCACTACGGGGAGGCGGCGGCCGGCGGGGCGGTCGACAAGGCCGTCGAGTACTCGGCGTGGGCGGCCATGCGCGCCACCGATGCCACCGCGTACGAGGAGGCGGCCGCGCACTATCAGCGCGCCCTGCAGACGATGGAGTTCGCCGAG
>JAFASB010000258.1 GCA_019244985.1 Acidimicrobiia bacterium
GACCCCGTGCACAAGACCCCGTTCGGGATGGTGGTCCTGAGCCGGTACCGCGACTGCGCGTCAATCCTTCGTGATCCGCGCTCGAGCAGCGATGCCAGCAACTCGAACATGTATCAGGCGTTCATGGCCGGGCGTGATCCCGAGGAGGTGTTCGGCGCCCTCGCAGGTATGCGCCCGTTCCTGTTCATGGATCCGCCCGACCACACGCGTCTGCGGGGGCTCGTGCAGAAGGCGTTCACGCCGAAGACCGTCGAGAACCTTCGGGGGCGGATCGAGCAGCTGGTCGACGAGCTGATGGCGCCCGCGCTCGAGCGGGGCTCGATGGAGGTCATCGAGGACCTCGCGTATCCGCTCCCCGTGCGGGTCATCACCGAGATGCTCGGCGTGCCCATCGAGGATCACGACACCTTCAAGGGCTGGTCCCGCGAGCTCGCCGGCGCCCTCGACCCTGACTTCGCCACGCCGGAAGCGGTCGCCGAGCGTCGGGAGAAGGCTGCCAGTGCGTTCGTCGAGTACTTCCAGGCGTTGATCGCCGAGCGGCGGCGGGATCCCCGCGACGATCTGTTGACCGCATTGATCACGGCCGAAGACGAGGGCAACAAGCTGACCGAGAAGGAGCTCCTCTCGACGTTGATCCTCCTCTTGGTCGCCGGCCACGAGACCACCGTCAACCTCATTGCCAACGGGGTGCTTGCGTTCGCGCGGCATCCCGACGAGATGGCGCGCGTGGCCCAGGACCCCAGCCTCGTGCGCACCGCCGTCGAAGAAGCGCTGCGCTACGACCCGCCGGTGCAGTTCACGGCGCGCGTCGCCCTCGACGACATCGACATCGGTGACGCGGTTCTCGGCAAGGGCGATCAGGCGATCGTGCTCGTCGCCGCCGCCAACCGTGACCCCGAGCAGTTCGAGCGTCCCGACGAGTTCGACGTCGGTCGCCAGGAGAACCGGCACCTCTCGTTTGGGCTCGGTGCGCACTACTGCCTCGGCGCGCCCCTGGCGCGGGTCGAGGGTCAGGTTGCGCTGCAGGCAGTCGCCAGTCGGCTCGACGACCTCTCGCTTGCTGTCACGCAGCCGGAGTACAAAGAGAACATCGTGCTGCGGGGGCTCGCGTCCCTGCCGGTGAGGTTCCGTCCCGCGTCGCGCACGTGAAGATCCGCATCGGCTTCGGGCTGGGCACCCGCACCGCGCTCGACGCCGAGCCGTTCGCGTCGCTGGTCGATGCTCTCGAGGGCCTCGGGTTCGACTCGCTGTGGTTGTCGGAGAGGCTGACCGGTCCGGCCCCCGATCCGCTGGTCGGCTTGGCCGTCGCCGCCGGCCGCACCCGCAAGCTCAAGCTGGGGACGAGTGTGATGGTGCTGCCGGGCCGTAACCCGGCGCTGGTCGCATCTGAGTGGGCTTCGCTCGATCGCTTGTCCGGCGGGCGCGCGCTGCCCGCATTCGGGCTCGGCGTCGCCGATCCGGCCGAGCAGCAGGCCTTCGGCGTCGAGCGCGGCGAGCGCGCCGCCTGGTTCGACGAGGCCCTTCCTCTTCTTCGTTGCTTCTGGACCGAGGACCGCGTCGACCACGAAGGCCCCCGATTCACTTTCCGGGACATCAGCGTGCGGCCGAAGCCGCTGCAGTCGCCGCCAGATGTCTGGCTCGGCGGGATCGCGCCTTCGGAGTTGCGCAGGGTCGGGCGGCTCGGCGACGGCTGGCTCCCGAGCTTCTGCACCGCGTCGCAGGCCGCCGAGGGTCGGGCGGTCGTGGAGTCGGTGGCCGAGGATGCTGGTCGTGCCATCGACCCCGAGCACTTCGGCGCTCTGCTGTTCTACGCACGCGGAGGAGTACCCGACGCGCTGGCTCGCATCGTCGCCGCCCGGCGGCCGGGAGTCGACCCGGCCGACCTGGTCGCTGTCGGCCTGCCGGCGCTGCGCGCCGCGGTCGAGCGCTTCTGCGAGGTCGGGTTCTCCAAGTTCGTCGTCGTCCCCATGGAGGACGCCCCCTCCTGGCCCGACGAGCTCGCCGAGATCGGCGACGCACTCCTCCCTTTGCAGACGGGCGTGGCGGCAGCACCTTTCCGCTGACGTCGTTCTTCGCTGCCCTTCCCGCCTACGCCGCCTCGTTCGGGCGGAGGCCGCTCCTTCTTCTCGTGCCTCGGGTGCCTCGGATCTTCGGGGCTGACGAAGGTCCGCTTGCCGACACCCTCGACGAGTCCCCACCCTTCGTAGGTCTTCTTGTCGTGGTGGTGGCAGCAGTAGCCGTCCATGCCGTCAAAGGGTGTGCGGTGCGTGTGGGCCCAGTCCTCGCGGTGGTCCCACTGCGCGGCAGATGCAGAACAGCCCTCCACC
>JAFASB010000402.1 GCA_019244985.1 Acidimicrobiia bacterium
GTGAACGCCTGAAGGGGCACCTCGACGTGCTCCTGCTCGCAGTGGTGTCCGACGGTCCGGGGCACGGCTACGCATTGATCAGCCGGCTGCGGGACCGGAGCGAGGGCGCCTTCGACCTTCCCGAGGGCACCGTGTACCCAGCCCTGCACCGGCTCGAGCGGCAGGGCCTGCTGGGCAGCGAGTGGGCCGACGCCGGCGGCCGCCGACGGCGGGTCTACCGGGTCACCGCCAAGGGCGCGGTGGCGCTGGCCGAGGGCCAGCAGGAATGGCGCATGTTCGCGAGGAGCGTCGGATCGGTGCTGGGGGTGACGGCGTGACGAACTCCTTTCACCATGGCGACGCCGTCGACTGCTATCGCGACGCCCTGCTCCTCCAACTGCGGGGACGGGTGACGGGGGTGCGGCGCATACTCGAGGAGACCGAGGACCACCTGCGCGAGTCCGTGGAGGCTGGGGTCGCCGAGGCCTGACCTCCGAGGATGCCGAGCACCGCGCCATCGAGCGCTTCGGATCACCGAAGCTCGTCGCGCCCAGCTCGTCGACTGACTACTCGCCGCGCGCGCGTTTGCGGCGCTTTCCCTCGTGCATCGCTTGCACGCGGGCGACGGGAATGGCGTGGCCTTCCTCGAGGAGCGCTGACGGAAGCCGTTGTGGTTCGGGCATCTGGGCGGCCCAGGGATCGGGGCCGCCGAGCCGCTCGAGGGCCGTATGCACCGTGAAGTCCGACGGCGTGATGTCGTCGAGATCGTCCCAGTCGACGGGGAAAGACACCGGCGTGCCGGGGCGCACGCGCGGGCTGTACGCGGCGACCACTGTGGCGCCGCCGACGCGCGTCGAGTCGATGAACACCTTGCCTCCGCGGTCCTCCTTCATGAACGCAGTGGTCGCGACGCCGGGGTCGATGGCGGCGGCCCGCTCGGCGACGGCCCTGGTCGCCGCGGCCGCGTCTTCTATCGGCGTGTCGGCGACGATCGGGACGAACACGTGCAGTCCCTTGGCACCGCTCGTCTTGAGCGCACCGCCGAGGCCGACCTCGTTCAGCACCTGCCGGACCAGTCGCACCGCGGCGACCGCCATCGGAAAGGAGGACGCGTCGGGAGGGTCGAGGTCGAGCACCAGGTGACTCTGGCCGGCGTGCCCGCTGCCCCGGACCAGCGTGGGGTGGTACTCGACGGCGCGTTGGTTGGCGAACCACAGGAGCGTGCGCCGGTCGTTGCACAGGGCGTAGGTCACGTCGCGCTTGGAGCTCTCGGCCCACAGGGTCACCGTCGCCACCCAATCGGGCGTGTACTTCGGAACGTTCTTCTGCATGAAGGCGTCGTGACCGCGATGGACGCGGATCACCGAGAGCGGGCGGTCCCGCAACTCCGGCAGGATGCGCTCCCGGACGCCGTCGAGGTAGTCGACGAGGTCGCGCTTGGTCGCGCCGGCGCCGTCGAACAACGGCTCGTCCAGATTGGTGAAGGACACACCGTCGCGAGTTTCATCGTGGTCGGCAGGGGCCACGGATGCTGACGCTAGGACTGACGCCACAGTGATGCTCAGATCCCTGCGCGCCCTCTGTGCCGTCGCCGTGCTGGCTGGGATGACGGTGTGGTCCGGTGCACGGCCGGGGGCCGCGGCGACGCCGGTCCCCCGCTTCAGCCACGTGGTCGAGGTGTTCCTGGAGAACGAGACCGCCACGTCCACCTGGGAGGACCCCGTCCACGCTCCGGCGCTCCAAGAGCTGCGCAAGCAGGGTGCGTACATCCCGTCCTTCTACGGCGTCGGCCACGCCAGCCTGGACAACTACGAGGCGGCCTTCGGGGCCGTCGAGCCCACGACCCAGGGCAAGGCGGACTGCCTCGGGCAGCCCTACGGCTCGTGCATCTTCGCGGCGACGGTGCCGACGATCGCATCGCTCTTCGACGGCGCCGGGCTCAGCTGGAAGGTGTACTCCGAAGGCGAAGAGGGCGCCCCGGGCGGACATCCCTGTCTGCACGCGCCCAGCCGCAGCCTGCCTGACCCCTACCAGGGCCCTGGCACGAACGGGTACGCCACGCGCCACAACCCGGCGCCCTGGTTCGACTCGATCCTGACCAAGGGGACCAACGAGTCGTACTGCCAGGCCCACGCCGTCGACCTCAACCACCTGACCGCAGACCTCCAGAGCCCGGCGGCGCTCCCTGCCTTCTCGTTCATCGAGCCCGACACCTGCCACAACGGCCACGACACGTCTTCGACCGGTGGCTGCGCCCTCGACCCGGAAGGCCCCGGCGCGCCGTCGGGGGTCGCCGCCATCAACGCCTGGCTTCCGGGCTTCGTGCAGCGGGTGACGACGTCGCCCGCGTGGGACAGGAACAGCGTGCTGTTCATCACGTTCGACGAAGGAGCCACGGCGGACACGTCCGGGTGCGCGCCCTGCCACGACACCTCGGCGGGCGGGCGCATCGGTGCCCTCGTGATCTCCCCGATGGTCACGCCCAACACGACCTCGCATTGGAGCGGCGACCACTACGGATTCCTGCGCACGCTCGAATCGTCGTGGGGCCTACCGACGTTGAAGAGCGGGGCTGCCACACCACAGGCCGCCCAGACCGTCCACGACGGCGATCCCGGCGTCACTGTGCTCAGCGACGTGTGGGCCGCGCCGGTGTCGTCGAGCACCGGAACAGCACCGGCACCCGCGACGGCGGCCACCCCGGCGCCGGCAGTCGCCCGGCCATCGGCCACTCGGCCAGAGCTGGCGTCGACCGGCGCGCCGTCGGCCGCTCCTCTCGCGCTCGGCCTCATCGGCGCGGCGATGTTCGTACGGCGACAGTCGTCGCGGCCGTGACGACGCTGTCTCGCCGCAGCTTCCTGGCCGGCGC
>JAFASB010000058.1 GCA_019244985.1 Acidimicrobiia bacterium
CGGGTTTCGCGGGCCTCGCCCACCTCATCAGGCTGGCGCCCGACGTGATCAAGCTCGACGCCACGATCACTCGAGGGATCAACCGCAACGTCTACGCCCGGGAGATGGTGGCCTCGATCGTGTCGCTGGCCCGGTTCTGGAAATCGCACGTCGTCGCCGAGGGGATCGAGACCGAGGCGGAACTGGCCACGCTGCGACGCGTCGGCGTCGACCGTGGCCAGGGCTATTTACTCGGCCGCCCGATGCCCCTCGCCGACGCCATCGCCGCCTGCGCGGACGACGAACTTTGACCGAAAGATCGCCGCGCATGTAGCGGACGGTGCCGGTAGAGTGACCCAGCGAGGCCAAGACGGGGGGTCGACGCGGGGTGAGTGCGCTCGAGTTCCGGGTGCTGGGGCCGCTCGAAGCACTACGCGACGGCGAGCCGGTCGACCTCGGTGCAGCCAAGCAGCGGGCCCTGCTGGCGATCCTCTTGACCCACGCCAACCGGGTGGTCGCTACCGACCGTCTGATCGACGACCTCTGGGGCGAGCGCCCACCAGAGAGCGCCGCGAACGCCGTCCAGGTCTACGTCTCCGGGCTCCGAAAGGTTCTCGAGCCGGACCGTAAGGGACCGCCAGCCGTCCTCGTCACCCGCAAGCCCGGCTACCTGCTCAAGGCAAGGCCCGACGAGCTGGACGCAGTCCGCTTCGAGCGGTTGGCTGCGGACGGGCGCGCCGCACTCGCCGACGGTGACGCGACCGGCGCCCTCCAGCACCTGGCGGAGGCGCTGAGCCTGTGGCACGGCCCCGTGCTCGCCGACCTCGCGTACGAGAGGTTCGCGGTTCCCGAGGCTGCGCGCCTGGAGGAACTTCGGCTCGGCGCGGTCGAAGATCGGATTGAGGCCGACCTCGCTCTGGGCCGGCACCGCGAGGTGATCGGCACCGCGGAGAGCCTCGTGAGCGAGCACCCGCTGCGCGAGCGCCTTTCGGGCCTCCGGATGCTTGCGCTCTACCGCTCCGGACGACAGGCCGAGGCGCTGCGCGCCTACCAGTCGCTGCGCGAGCAGCTGGCCGAGGAGTTGGGGATCGATCCCAGCCCCGAGGTCCGGCGCCTGGAGGCCGCCATCCTCGCTCAGGATCCTGCGCTCGACTGGGTACCCGGCGAACGCGCGGTCGACGCGTCGCGCGGGGCGGACGGCGCCGCCGGAGCGACACCCCTCCCGGCTGCATTCCAGCGCCGCGACCGCATCCCGTTCGTCGGCCGTCAGCGCGAGCGGGAGCGTCTGTTGGCGTCGTGGGCCGACGCCACGCACGGCAGCCTCCAACTGGTGTGGCTGGCGGGCGAGTCCGGGATCGGCAAGACGCGCCTCGCGATCGAGGTCGGTACGCAGGTCGCGGGCGAGGGGGCGATCGTCCTGCATGGGCGGTGCGAAGAGGACATCGGTCTGCCCTACCAGCCGTTCGTCGAGGCGCTCGGCCAATACGTGGCGTCGGCGCCCGACGAGATCCTCCGGGAGCACGTCGCCGGCCACGGCGGCATCCTCGGGCGCGTCGTACCCGAGCTGGTGCAGCGGATCGGGCCCACGGCGCCCGAGGACGACGCCGACCCGGCGGTCGACCGTCACCGTCTGTTCGAGGCGGCGGCCGCCCTTCTCGCCGCGGCGTCGCGTCAGGCGCCCGTGTTCGTCTTCCTCGACGATCTTCACTGGGCCGACAAGCCGACGCTCCTGCTGACGCGCCACCTCGCTCGTTGGCACCACCCGGCGGCGGTTCTCATCGTCGCCGGGCATCGCGACACCGACGTCGACGAAGCGCACCCCCTCCGCGCCGTGGCGTCCGATCTCAGCAGGGATGCGGGCGTGGAGCGGCTTGCACTCGCAGGCCTGCAGGACGACGACGTCGCCGCCCTCGTCGACGCGGCCGTGGGGCGGCCGTTGACCCCAGAGCAGTCCGCGATCGCCGGCGCCGTGGCGCGCGAGACCGAAGGCAACCCCTTCTTCGTGCGCGAGATGACGCGCCACCTCGTGGACACCGGACGCATCACCGCCGCCGCCGACACCCTCACGACCGACCTGTCCGTCGAGCAGCTCGGGATCCCCCAGGCCGTCCAGGACCTGGTGGGCCTCCGACTGGCCCGGCTGTCCGACCGCGCCCAGACGACGTTGACCGTCGCCGCCGTGATCGGTCGGGCGTTCGACACAGGCCTGCTCGCCCGCCTGGTCGAGAGCCCGGTCAACGAGGTGCTCGACGCGGTCGACGAAGGGGAGCAGGCGCGGCTCATCGTCGAGAGCGCCGATCGCCCGGGGACCTATTCGTTCGCCCACGCGCTCATCCGCGAGACGCTGTACACGCGGATCTCGGGCGCCCGGCGCGGCGACCTGCACGGCCGCGTCGCCGCCGTCCTCGAACAAGAGGCCACCTTGGACGACGCCCCGGTCAGCGAACTCGCCCACCACTACGCGAACGCCGTGCAGCCCGATCTGCGCCGCGCCGTCGACTACGCCCGCCGGGCCGGCGAGCTCGCTCTGGAGAAGGTCGCCTACGAGGAAGCGGCCGCGCAGTTCGAGCGCGCCCTCGCCGCCGCCGATGCCGCGAACGCCGAGCCGTTGTTGCGCTATGAGCTGCTCCTCGCCCTCGGCGACGCTCAGTGGAAGGCAGGCGAGGAAGCGGGGTCTCGAGCCAGCTTCCGCGCCGCCGCCGACCTGGCGCGTGACATGGGCGACGCCGACCGCCTGGCCATGGCCGCTGTGGGTGCGGCGGGCCTCGGCTTCGAGGGCGCGGAGATGTACGACGACCCCGTTCCCCTGCTCGAGGAGGCAGTTGCGGCGCTGGGTCCGGACCGCTCGGCGCTGCGGGCGCGCGTTCTCGCCGCCTACGCGCGCGCCACGATCTTCGCGGGCGACGCGCGAGCCACGAGGGACGCGAGCCTGGAGGCGGTCGACATCGCCCGCGGTGTCGGCGACCGGCGCACACTCATCGAGGCGCTGGCAGCCCGCTTCTGGGTCGGGTGGGGAGAAGACCCCGACGACGCCGTCGCCGCCGCCGACGAGCTGCTCTCGCTGACGGCGTCGCTGCCCGATCTCCACTACCGCGCCGAAGCGCACATCTGTCGGCTCATGAGCCGCCTGCAGCTGGGGCGCCGCGAGGAAGCGATCGCCGACGCCGACGCCCTGCGGACGCTCTCGGGCGAGACAGCCCACGACCGCTACCGCTGGTACTCGCTGTCGTGGGACGCAACCATCGCTGTGATGGAAGGCCGCTTCGCCGACGCGAAGCAACTGGCGCAGAGCGCCGTCGACATCGGCTTCACTCTTCGGGGCGCGGCGGCAGCCTTCGCCTACGTCACCCAGCTCAGCCTCGTGTTCTGGGCCGAGGGCGCGCTCGGCGACATCGCGGCGGCCACGGCCTCCGCACCGGAGCTCGAGGGCTCGGTCCTCCAAGACACGATCCTCACCTTCCTGCTCGCCGAGTCAGGTCGCACCGAGGAGGCAGTGGCCGCGCTGGCCGACGCCACGGGCGGCGACCTCGACCGCTACGCGGGCATGTCGCGGCTTCCCGCGCTTGCGTTCCTGGCGAACACGTCGGCGACCCTCGGCGTCACCGATCACGCGGCCGAGCTGTACGAACGGCTCCTCCCCGACGAGCGATGCCATGTGGTGATTCCGCGGTGGCTATCCGGAGGCGTCGTCACCGGTCCTGTCCCGTACTTCCTCGGCCGTCTCAAGCATCTGCAGGCCGATCCGGCGGGCGCAGTGCCGCACTACGAGCGGGCCCTGGCGATGAACGAGGAGCTGCACAGCTGGGGGTCGCAGGCCCGCACCCTGCTCGACTACGCGGCGGCGCTGCTCGACCTTCCCGAACCCGACATGGGCCGGGCTGTGCAGGCGGTGGCTTCGGCGCGGACGATCGTCGAGGAGGTGGGGATGCCACAGGTCATCCCGTACCTCGAGTCGCTCGAAGAGCGGGCGGGTGCGGACTCGCCGTAGCAGCCAGGAGTTCTTGTCATACCCCCCTGTCATCATCGAGGTATGAGCAAGAGCAAGGACCAACTGCGGCTCCTCGAGACACCCGACCAGCGCTGGCACCTCGATTCCGAGACGCGCGAAGTCGGCCGTCGCGGCCTCGAACAGGCCCGTCGGGCGCTGGCAATGGCCAGGGCCGTGAACAACAAGGCGGCCTAGGCTCCGGCCATGGCTGACGTCGTCATCGTCGAGGCCGTCCGCAGTCCCATCGGGCGCCGCGGTGGCGGCCTGTCCACCATGCACCCGGCCGACCTCCTCGGCGCCATCCAGAAGGCCTGCGTCAAACGGGCAGGGATCGACCCGGCCGAGGTCGAGCAGGTCGTCGGTGGCTGCGTGACGATGTCGGGGGAGCAGTCCTTCAACATCGCTCGCACGGCCTGGCTGGCCGCCGGGCTCCCGATGACTGTGGCGGCCACCACCGTCGACAGCCAGTGCGGCTCGTCCCAGCAGGCCACCAACCTGGGCGCTGGGCTCGTGGCGTCGGGTGTGGCCGACGTCGTACTTACGTGTGGGGTCGAGTCGATGAGCCGGATCCCGCTCGGCTCGGCCACCAAGGCGGGGCCCGGTCGCCCGCTGCCGAAGAGTTACTTCGCTCAGTACGAGCTGACGTCGCAGTTCGAGGGTGCCGAGCGCATCGCCGAGAAATGGGGCATCACCCGTCCGGACACCGACGCCTTCGGCCTCGAGTCCCAGGTCCGGGCCAACCGGGCGTGGGAAGAGGGCCGCTACGAGCGCGAGGTCGTGCCCATCGACGCTCCTGTACTCGACGATGACGGAAAGCCCACCGGCGAGACGGTTCGGGTGACCCGCGACGAGGGTCTGCGCGAGACGTCGATGGAGAAGCTCGCCGCCCTCAAGCCCGTCGCACGTGAGGACGGGGTACACACGGCCGGCACGTCGTCGCAGATCTCCGACGGCGCTGCTGCGGTTCTGATGATGTCCCGCGAGAAGGCCGCTGCTCTTGGCCTTCGCCCCCGAGCGGTCATCACCCACCAGTGCCTGGTCGGCGTCGACCCGGTGCTGATGCTCACCGGGCCGATCGACGCCACCCATCGCCTGTTCGAGCGGTCGGGCCTGAGCATGGGCGATGTCGACACCGTCGAGATCAACGAGGCATTCGCCTCGGTGGTGCTGGCGTGGGAGCGAGAGCTCAAGCCCGACATGGACAAGGTCAACCCCGGCGGCGGCGCCATCGCCATGGGCCACCCCGTCGGCTGCACCGGAGCCCGGCTGGTCACCACCGCACTCCACGAGCTCGAGCGCACCGACAGCACCGTCGGCCTCGTCACCATGTGCTGCGGCGGCGGGCTCGGCACGGGCACCATCATCGAGAGGCGTTAGGGCCACTCCTCGCAGTTCCCAACGTCAAGGAGCACCCCATGGGCCGACGCGGCCTGTCCCTCTGCGTCGCCGCCGTTCTGGCGGTCGTCTTGTTCGCGGCCTGCTCGACAGCGAGCGGGGGGACCACCGGTAATGCAGAGGCGCCGTCGTCCAACGGCGCGGCCACCGTCGAGCGCGTGGTCGACGGCGACACGATCATCGTCCACGTCGACCGCCGTCGTGAGCGCGTGCGGCTCATCGGCATGGACACGCCCGAGTCGGTGAAGCCGAACACGCCGGTGCAGTGTTTCGCCCTCGAGGCGTCGCATCGCACCAAATCGCTGCTCCCGGCGAGAACGTCGGTGCGGCTCGTCGGCGACGTCGACCAGCGCGACCAGTACAAGCGCCTGCTCGCCTACGTGTACCGGGCCAACGACAACCTCTTCGTCAACCTCGCCCTCGTGCGCGATGGCTACGCCGTGCCCTACACGTTCCCGCCGAACGTGGCCCACACGACCGAGTTCGTGTCCGCCGCCGCCCAGGCGCGAGACGCCGGGCGAGGTCTGTGGTCGGCGTGCGCTCCCGACCAACGCCCTTCCCACCCGGACGTCGCTACCGTCAAAGGCGATGTCGGTGCTCGCCGAGCAGCTGGGCTTCCGCCCTGACGCCAAGCTCCTGATCGTCAACTGTGACGATCTGGGGTCGAGCCACGCCGCCAACCTGGGGGTCTACGAGGCCCTGCGGCAGGGCGTCGCCACCAGCGCCACGCTGATGGTCCCGTGTCCGTGGGCGCGCGACGCAGCGGCCCGGTACCGGGGTGAGGACGTCGGCGTGCACCTCACCCTCAACGCTGAGTACGACCTCTACCGATGGGGGCCGATCACCCATGCGCCCTCGCTGCTTGACGGCGACGGTGGGTTCCCGCGCACTGTCGAGGACGTGTGGGATCACGCCGACCTCGACGAGGTTCGCCGTGAGCTGCGCGCGCAGGTCGAGCGGGCGATCTACTGGGGCTTCGACGTCAGCCACCTCGACTCGCACATGGGAACCGTGCAGCTGCGGCCGGAGTTCTTCGACGTCTACCTCGAGCTGGCGGTCGACTTCGGGCTCCCGATGCGACTCTCGGGGTCGTCGACAGAGCGCATCGTCGGCTTCCCGTTCCGTCAGCTGGCAGCCGAGGAGGGCGTGCTCTTCCCCGACCACTTCCTCTACGTGTCCGGCGTAGGAAGTCGGCGGGCCATCGAACGGGCGCTCGCCGAACTGCGCCCGGGGGTCACCGAGGTGTACGTCCACCCCGCCGTCGATACGCCGGAGCTGCGGGCCTTCGCGCCGGACTGGGCCGCCCGCGTCGACGACCACGATCTCATCACCGGCCACAGCACGCTGCGGGCCCTCGCTGAGCGCGCCGGGGCGACGCTCATCGGCTATCGAGAGCTCAGAGACCTCCAGCGCGCCGCCAACTAGGACGGCGCGCTGGGTGACTCCTGTCAGCCGCTCTTGCGCTCGGCCTTGACCCGGGCAGCGGCGTCGGCCAACCGGTTCGCCTCGCTCTTGGCCTCGAGCGCCTCTTTGCGCTCCTCGAGCGCCTCGGCCTTTTCGTTCAGCTCCTCCAGGCGCGCCCTCTTGGCGCGCGACTCGATCGAGCTCTCGACCGCCTCCGTGCCCTTTCGGACGGCGCGCTTGCGATTGCGCTCGGCGTCCTCGATCTGACGCACTTTGGCCTCGCGGTCCTTCTCAGCCCGCTCCTCGCGCTCCTCGGCCTGCTTGGCCGCCTGACGCTTTCGCTGCTGGGCCCTCCGCTCGCCGGCCCGGCGCTCGTCCTCGGCGCGCTGCTCCTTCAGCTCGGCCTCGGCGCGCAGGCGCGCTGCCCGCTCCCGCTCGTCGGCCGCCTCACGGCGACGGCGGCTGTCGTCGAGGAGCGCCTCGTCGCGCAGCACCTGGCCGACCGCAGATCGCACGGTGGCGTCTGCGCGGTCGATGACCAGGCTGGCCTGTGTGGTGTTCGGGAGCACGCCGGCGACGAGATCGGCCGGAGCGCGCACGATGCGCAGTGAACGGTCGACTGCGGCTCGCGGGATCGCTCGGATATCCATCAGTTCTTCCCTTCGATGCTTTCGGCCTTCGCTTCGGCCTGGCGGGCCTCAGCTTCGAGGGCAGCCGCCTGTGACGCCTCGGCCTGCTGGCGGCGTGCTGCCTCCCGTCGCTCTTGCTCGGCGACGTCTTCTTCTCGGCGGCGTGCCGCCTCGGCCCGCCGCTCCTGCTCGGCTGCCTGCGCCTCGACGGCGCGCTGGGCCTGCTGGCGTTCGCGCTCGATCGCGGCCTCCCGCTCTTCAGCGATGACCTCGGCCTGCAGCCGCTGGCGCTCGAGCTCCGTCTCCTTCTCGTTCGCCAGGAGCTCGGCCTCGGCCTCGGCCTGCTCGGCACGCTGTGCGCGCTCAGCGGCTTCGATCTCCGCCTCCGAGCGCGACTGCTGCAGCCGGCCCTCGCGCGCCAGGTCCTCGTTTCCGACGACCGATCCGGCGACTTCCTTGGCCTTCCCGGCCACCTTGCCGAGAATGCCGCCTGTCGTTCGTTCTTGCTCTGTCATGGTCCTCCTCGCCCGTGGTTGCTGTGCTGGCGCGCGGCGCGCCGGAACCACCGACTTCGTCCTCCTGTGTGTGTGCCGTCTCGAACTGCGAGACGCGCGACTCCTCCTGGCTACCCGACAGGTCGCATTGGCAAACGGTCGAGGCCTGCTATCGCCGCCTGATGCCGGCGAGAAACTCCTGGGCGAGCTTCGGCGGCGCGGCTGAGAGCCACGCGTCGACAATGGCCTCCCGCAGCTCGCGCTTGGTGACCTTGTTCAGCTGGATCAACACGGCGGCGTAGCCGTCGAAGTGCTCAATGTTGAAGAACGACTTCGGGTGGGCCTCGAGCACCGCCTCTTTCTCGTGCAGGTCCTCGACGCTGACGGCGAGGATGGGCCCGTCCGGGGGCGTCTCGTCGCCGAAGCGCTTGATGTCGGCCTTGCTGAAGGGCCGCTCCCACGCGAAGCCCTTCTTCTTGACGAACCAGGTCCGCCGGCCGAAGCGCTCGCCTTCGACGACGTCGGGCAGCGCCATGGCCATTTCAGCAGCGTCATCGAGGGTCGCCGGCACGCCGCCAGAACGTACTGCTCTTGCCTCAGGTTCGCTGTACCGTGCCCACGACGACGGGCGCGTTCTTCGATACTTCGACGCCGCCCGCCTTCTCGTCGGTGACGGCGAAGCCCAAGAGACCGGCGGGTGCGTAGCGGAAGGCGACCACGTGAGGCCGGGCGCCCAGGACCCCAGCGGAGATCTTCTGGCCGTCGGCCAGCGCCCACAGCTGATACGTACGGTCACTCGCCAGCGCCGGGAGGTCGTCGGCGACGAGGAACCCGGTTCCGTCGGAGAGAACGGCGATCTCGGCGGAAATCCTGCCGTCCGGCGACCGCATCGACACGCGCTGCGCGTCGGGGCTGACGAGGGCATGGGTGGCGGCCGACATCGTCGCCGGATCCGTACGGTCCGAGGCAGCCATGTGGTCGACCTGGTGGTTGAGGTGGACGACCTCCGCACCCAGCACACCGATCACGGCCGCAGCGACCGCGGCAACCGCCGCGCCGACGCGCACGCTCACCGAGCGTCGCTCGCGCAATGGCACGACCGGGGCCAGCCGTAGCTCCGGCGGCGCCTCCTCGAGGGAGCCGGCGATGCGGTCCCACAGACCGTCGGGCGCCGGACCACCGGCCGAGCCGAGGAATGACGCGACCGTGCGATGGTCGGCGACCTCCGCCCGGCAGCGCGGGCACGCCTCGAGATGGCGCTCGACGGCCTCGAACTCGTCGGTGTCGAGGGCGTCGAGCGCATAGGCGCCCAGCAACTCGGCGGCGTCTGCGTGGGTCAGGTCTCGCTCCACACCCCACCAATCCCGGCGTCGACGAGGTCGGTGCGCATGCGTTTGAGGCCGTTACGAATGCGGCTCTTGACAGTGCCCTCCGGCTGGTCGAGGCGAGTGGCGACCTGGCGGTACGTCAGGCCCCCGAAGTACGCGAGCTCGATCGCTTGGCGCTCGTCCGTCGGCAGCTTGTCGAGCACCTCCTTGACGTGCTCGCCGATCGCCAGGTCGAGGACCTCGCGCTCGATGTCGTAGCCGCCTTCAGCGGTCTCACGCGCCTCCCGCTCTTCCCGCCGCTTGCGCGACGTCTCCGAGCGCAGCATGTCGACGGCCCGCCCGTGACTCTGGGCAAGGAGATAGGAACGCAAGGAGCCGCGCTCGGCGTCGTAGCGGTCGGGCCGCGTCCACAGCCGGAGAAAGACCTCCTGCACCACCTCTTCGGCCAGGGCCTGGTCGACGAGCAGGCGGCGGGCGAGCGCGTACACCGCGCCGGCGTAGCGGCGGTAGGCCTCGGCGAGCGCCTCCTGGTGATAACGGGCGATGGCGACCACGAGGGCGCCGTCGCTAGCCTCCTGCAATCCCTCGATGCCCACAGCATGACGTGTTCGGTGCCGCCCGTCGTGCCGGATGTCCGGAGGTGCCCGTGTCCGCGGTCTTGCGCTCTGCACTCATGGTCGCCGTCGCTGTGCTCGCACTGGGCGCTGCCGGATGTGGCTCGTCGGGCAACAAGGCCTCATCGGGCACGAGTACGACGCTTGCCGCCTCCGGCACGACGGTCGTGGGGGGACCGACGAGCACGGCCGCAAGCGGCGGCGCCGACAGCATCACCATTCAGAACTTCAGGTTCACCCCCGACCCACTGGATGTGAAGCAGGGTTCGAAGGTCACCGTCGCCATCCTCGATGACAACGTGCCCCACAGCGTGACGGCCGACGACGGCTCGTTCGACACCGGGATCTTCATGAAGAACAACGGCCCGAAGACCATCACGGTCTCCAAGGGCGGCACCATCCACTACCACTGCCAGGTGCACAGCTTCATGACGGGCACGATCGACGTCAGCTGAGCGGCGCCGACCGTCCCGGCTCAATACTCGGTGACGCCCCGGATCTTCTCCTGGATGGCCTTGTACTCGGGGCTCTGGGTGAGCGGCATGAGCGCCATGAGCTTGCCCATGTTGCCGGTGACCTTCATCCGACCCTGCATGAAGGCGGCGTTGGGGTCGAGCTCGCCATCCTGGATCTTCTTCGAGTCGTCGTAGGTCGTCGTGATCGTGAAGTCGGCGTTGGCGTCCTCGCCGAGCGTCGACTCTTGGATCTTGCCGTTCTCGAGGACCCAGTAGTACTTCACGTCGCCGTCGGGCGCGCCGGTGACCACGTACTGCATGCGGGCGGTGGCGCCGGGACGCTCGGGGAACTCCTCAGACAGCTTGCGTCCTTCGTCCAGCCACTCCTGTGACAGGTACTTCGCCATGCGATCCTCCTCGTGGGGCCGACTGGGCGGGGATCGTACCTACTGGCGCCGAGACGCGCGTTCGCTTGTGTGTACGCCCGCGAAGAGGTCGTCTTCGGGGAGGTCGCTGTCGACGAGCGAGCGAGCCAGGACGTAGTCCTCGTAGGGATAGGCCTCCCGTGCCGCCTCGGCCGGGAGCCCGAACCAGAACGGCGACTCGGGGTCGATCTGGGTGGCGTGGGCGAGCAGGCCGGCGCGGCGGGCCTCGTCGTGCTCGCCGACGTCGATCTGGGTCGTGATGCGGTCGTCCTGGGACGGGCGCTCCAGCCAGCGCTCGTCGAACGGCGACTCGAGCCCCAGCTGCGTGAACTTCTCGTGCATGGCCAGGACGCGCGCCTTGGACCACGCCACGTAGTACAGCTTCAGGGGCTGCCAGGGTGGTCCGGCCTCCGGGCAGGCGTCGGGGTCGCCGGCCGCGTCGAAAGCCGGAAGGGTGATGTCGTGCACCCGCAGGTGGTCAGGGTGCGGATAGCCCTGCTGATCGTCGCCGTAAGTGACGACCACCTGCGGACGCTCGCGGCGGATCACCTCGACGAGGCGGCCCACCGCTTCGTCGAGGTTGGCGTTGGCGAAGGCTCGCGGGTCCTTGTTCTCGGGGGTGTCGGGCATCCCCGAGTCGCGGTAGCCGAGCATCACGACCTCGTCGTACCCGATGAGCTCGGTGGCCCGGGCCAGCTCCGCCATACGCACCTCGTGGAGGCGCTCCCGCACCTCGGGCTTGTCCATGGCCGGGTTGAGGATGTCGCCGGCCTCACCGCCCGTGCAGCACACGAGCACGGTGTGGACACCGTCCTCGTGGTACTTGTGCACGCTGCCGGCACCCTTCGACGCTTCGTCGTCGGGGTGGGCGTGCACCGTCAGGAGACAAAGGCGCTGGTCCATCAGCAGTTGGAACCTATCGCCGGGCCCCGCCTATTCCTCCGGGAGCCGTCCGCCCTTGCGATACCAGCGCCCGACGGCGAGGCCGGCCAGCGTGCCCAGGACGAGGCCCGCGGGCAGGGCGACCTTCGTCAGGACCGTTCGGACCAGCGGCTGGTCGAGGCCCTTGCTCCCCTCGGTGAATCGGGCCAGCGCAAAGAACGGTACAGCGACGATCGAGATCACGATGCCGATCACCGCCAGCCCGACTGCCACCCCCACAGCCACCGCGAGCAGGACCGAGCGGCCGGCGACCTCACGTGTGGGCGGCGACACCTCTACTGGCTCGGACACAACTACGAGCTTGCCACCAGCTCCGCCAGTGAACGCTGCGGGCGGGCCCCCACGTGAGAGATCACCTCGGCTGCGCAGAGGCTGCCGAGCTCGCCGCAGCGGGCCAGCGATTCGCCGTGGGTGAGCCCGAAGAGAAAGCCGGCGGCGTACAGATCGCCGGCGCCGGTCGTGTCGACGACGTCGCCGACGGGTGCGGCTGTGACCTCGTGGGTCTCGGAGCCGGACACGATGATCGCCCCCTGCTCGCCCCGCGTGACCGCGGCGAGCGGGCAGACCGACCGCAGGCGCTCGACCGCCGCTTCGAATGTCCCCGGATACAGCGTCAACAATTCGGCTTCGTTGGCGAAGAGGATGTCGATCTGGCCGCGCTCGAGCAGCTCGGCGAACTCTTGACCCCAGTTCTGGACACAGAACGGGTCCGAGAGCGTCAACGACACCCGCCGGCCGGCCTCATGGGCGAGCGTCATCGCCTTGCGAAAGGCGTCCTTGGCGTCGGGCGGGTCCCAGAGATACCCCTCGAGGTAGGTCACCTCCGCATTCCCCACGACGCCTTCGTCGATGTCGTCGGGGCCTAGGCAGTTGGCGGCGCCGAGATACGTCCGGAAGGTGCGATGGGCGTCGGGAGTGATCAGCGTGAGCGCCCGTCCCGTCGGGGGTCCCGAGTCGGCGAGCGCGCAGTCGAAGTCGACGCCCGTCGCACGCAGGTCATGGGCGAACACAGCACCGAGCTGGTCGTCGTAGACGCGCCCGACGTAGGCCGCCGACCCGCCCAAGGACACGACACCGACCGCCGTGTTCGCGGCGGCGCCACCCGAGATCTCGACGGCCGGAGGCATCGCCGAGTACAGGCTGTCCGCCGTTTCCGCGTCGACAAGCTCGTAGCTGTTCTTCGCGATGCCGAGCTCGTCCATCTGCTCGTCGGTGACCGTTGCGAGCACGTCGACGAGGGCGTTGCCGATAGCGAGCACATCGTTCATGGGCGGCGGAACCTAGCGGGCGAGGGAGAGCACCAGCCCCGACTGACCGACGTGATACGTGACGATGATCGCGAGCGGCATCCACGGTCGAGCGCCGACGAAGCGGTTCCACGCGATCAGCGTGTCCGATGCGATGAACAGCACGGCACCGGCGATCGCGAGCGCGATCCCGGTGGCGAGAGCCGCCGATGCCATCGCCGAGATCACGACCAGGTAGGCGACGACCGGCACGAGGAGCTCGGCGTGGCGGCGCCGCACGGCGCCGAGGACGGGCCGGGCCAAGGTGGCGTCGACAACGACGACGGCCGCCGCCGCGAGCGCCCACGCGACGGCCGAACCGCCGTGCTGGCGGAACCCCACGACGTACGCCAGGTGCGCCAGCAGGAACGACGCCAGCCCGGCCACGAACAGGTCGCGCGGCAGCATCAGGAAGATGTCGCCGAGCATCGAGAGCACGAGAGCGGCAACGAACCAGTCGCGGCGCCCGCCGTGTGTGGGGTGCAGCACCAGGGCGACGACGATCAGCGCCACCATGACCGCGGGCTTGCACACGTACTCCACGCGCTTGTTGCTGCGGGCCACGGCGACCCAGTCGCCGACGGCGAAGGCGGCGGCGATGCCGAGGAACGCCCAGGCTGGGGCGGTCAGCGCCGCCTCGTGCTCTTGGTCGTGCTCTTCGTGGCCCGGCGCGCCGGGGCCGCCCGCTTGGCGGGGGCCTTCTTCCGCGTCGATGTCCGGGACGCCTTGCCCCCTTGTTCCGCGAGGAGCTGCTCGGCCTTCTTGAGCACGGTCACCCGCTTGGCACCGGAGCGCTCCCGATCCCGGACCCACTGGACGCCCGCGCGATCGAGCACCGACAGGAACGGGACGATCTCGGCGGCCGTGAGATCGTCGTACTGATCGAAGAACGATGCGGGTGAGACCCCAGCAGGCTTGGGCTCCGGCTCGGGCTCGGGCAGATCCAGCGGCTCGTCGTCTTCGAACGTCTCGAACGCATCGACGTCGTCGTCGAGGATCGGGGTGAAGGCAGCCGTGGGCTCCTGGTCCTCGGCGTCGTCGTCCTCAGCGTCGTCGTCCTCGTCGTCGAACCCCCACGCCAGGTCGTCGCCGCCCCGCGCTGCCGCCACGACGGGCTCGACCGGAACCTCGAAGTCCGCCTCGTCTTGCTCGTTCTCGAGCTGCTTCTCGAGGATGTCGTCGTCAAGGAGGGGGTCGGCAGCCTCCCGCTGCGCCCGCTGCTGGCGCCGCCAGCTCGGGGCCATGTCGAGCTGGGCGGGGTCGAGACCGCCGAGCAACGGGCCGACGTGCGCCTCGGCCGCGTCGAGGCTGCGCAACCGCTCCGTCCCGGGGTCGTCGCGGGCCGTTTCCCGTTCGGCCTGGCGCGCGCGCATGCTGGCGATCGCCAGTGTGACGAAGGCGGCGAGGCTGAAGACGATGGAGAGGTAGATGAGCGTGTCGGAGGTGCGGGACGCGGCGATGCCGACCGCGAAGGATGCCGCGGCGAGGAGCACCAGAACGAAGGCGACGATTACCACTCGGTCAACGATAACTGGGCCCCGCACGGCCCCCGACCGAGCGGCTAAATCGGGCCTCGGTTAAGTTCCCGCTGTGCGGGTGGCGGTGCTGGGTGGGGGCGTGGCCGGGATGAGTGCGGCCCACGAACTCGTCGAGCGCGGGTTCGAGGTCTCGGTCTACGAGAAGGCCCCTGTGCCCGGTGGCAAGGCCCGGAGCATCCCCGTCCCCGGATCGGCGAAGCCACCGCGAACAGTCGAGCTGCCCGGCGAGCACGGCTTCCGCTTCTTCGCCGGCTTCTACCGGCACCTGCCCGACACCATGGCCCGCATCCCGTTCAACGGCGGCGTGGTCGCCGATCGGCTCGTGCCCACGACGCGCTTCATGACGGCGCGGCACAGCAAGCCGCCGATCATCCTCCCGGACCGGTTCCCGCGCACGCCGGCCGACCTGCAGGCGTCGATGGCGTTCCGGCAGTTCTTCGACGTCGGCATCCACCCCAGCGAGCTCGTGTACTTCGCCGAGCGCCTCTTTCAGTTGCTGACCGCCTGCGAGGAGCGCCGGTACGCGGAGTTCGACAACATCGACTGGTGGACCTTCGTCGACGCTCAGCACAAGTCGAAGGCCTACCAGCAGTTCCTGGCCGACGGCATGACGCGGCGGTTCGTCGCCGCTCGGGCTCGCGAGATGAGCGCTCGCACGGCCGGCTACATCCTCCTGCAGCTGATGTTCGACTTCGCTCCCTGGGGCCGGTCTATGGACCGCCTCCTCGACGGGCCGACCAACGACGTCTGGATCAACCCCTGGCGCGCCTACCTCGAGAAGATGGGCGTCGAGTACGTCACCAACGCTCCCGTCACGAAGATCCATGTCGACGCCAAACAACGCCGCGTCACGGGCGCCGTTGCGGGAGGCAGGGATGTCACCGCCGACTTCTACGTCGCCGCCTTCCCAGTGGAGGTGATGGCCAGGCTGGCGCCGGCGCAGTTGAAGGAAGTCGAGCCGGCCTTCGGCCGATTGCATCTGCTGCGCACTCGGTGGATGAACGGCATCCAATTCTTCCTCAAGCGCGACGTTCCGCTGACGCATGGCCACGTCATCTACAACGACAGCCCCTTCGCGCTCACGTCGATCTCGCAGCACCAGTTCTGGACCGACGTCGAGCTCGCGCAGATGGGCGACGGCACCGTCGCCGGGGTCCTGTCCGTCGACATCTCCGACTGGGACAAGCCCGGGATGCTCTACCACCGCTCGGCCCGGCGGCTTCGCCCGGAGCAGATCAAGGACGAGGTGTGGGCGCAGCTCAAGCACCACGTCGACCTCGACGACGACGACCTGCATTCATGGTTCCTCGATCCCGACATCTGCGACGCCGGCGAGCGGGGCTGCAAGAACGCCGAGCCCCTCTTGATCAACACACGAGGCTCGTGGGCGCTACGGCCCGAGGCGACGACCGAGGTGGAGAACCTCTTCCTGGCCTCCGACTACGTGCGGACGTTCACGGATCTGGCGACGATGGAGGGCGCGAACGAGGCGGCCAGGCGGGCCGTGAACGGGATCCTCGAGGCGTCGGGCTCGAGCGAGCGCCCGTGCGACGTGTTGAAGCTCCCCGAGCCGATCGCCTTTGCACCCCTGCGCGCCCTCGATCGCATCCGCTTCCGGTCCGAGCAGGCCAACACCGTCGCTCCGCCCAAGGGCGACGTCAAGGCGCTCACCGCGCCACCCGTCACGTCGGTCAGCGAAGCCATCGATCGCATGCAGGCCATCGGCGACGCTCTGCCCGCGAGCGATGGGGTGGCCTGCTTCAACTGGCTCTACCTGTGCACGACCCAGGAAGTGCATCGCCGCATCGACGGCGGCACGTTCTCCGACGGGGCCTTCATGGACGAGCTCGACGTCGTCTTCGCCAATCTTTACTTCGACGCAGTACGCGCCGCCGCCCGCGGCGACGGTGACGTCCCGAAGTCGTGGGACGTTCTGATCGGTCGCCGCGCCGACCCTCGCGTCTCGCCGCTGCAGTTCGCCATCGCCGGCATGAATGCACACATCAACCACGACCTGCCCATCGCGGTCGTCGAGACCTGCCGGCGACGGAATTCCACGCCCGATGCGCACCACGGCGACTACACACGCGTCGATGGGGTGCTCGAGGAGATCGACGAACCGCTACGACAGACGATCATCGAGGGCGCGGTGCGTCACCACCGCCGCACGATTCCCGAGAGCGTCGAGAACGCCGTCGACCAGTGGAGCATCCCTCACGCCCGGGCGTCGGCATGGACCCGGAGCCAGGCGCTGTGGGCCTTGCGCGACGAAGAAAACGCCACCACCGCCTACGAGACCAACCTCGACGATCTGGTCGCCGTCGTCGGGCGCTGCCTGCTTCTGCCGGTCGGTCTCTAGGCGAGCTGCTTGAGGTCGCCCAGAAGGGCGGCCATGCCGAGATCTTCTGCTGTCTGGCGCGCCGCCGCAAGCAGCTCTGCGGCGCGTTCGCGATGTCCGTCGTTGCCGGACGCGAGAAGCACCTGTGCGTATTCGTGCTGAGTGTGGGCCACCCACGGGCGGGCACCCATCGCCGCGTTGAGCGTCATGGCATCCTCGAAGAGCCTCCGGGCGTCGTCAAGACGTCCGTCGAGCGCGGCCAGCCGAGCCAACGGCCGGGAGGTCGAGCCGCTGCAGAGGATTGCCGGACCGAGCACCACGTTTCGTCCCGCATAGGGGGACAGGTG
>JAFASB010000044.1 GCA_019244985.1 Acidimicrobiia bacterium
GTATATCCACCGCCCGCTGTAGACGTGATGCCGTCCGAGTACCACCCGGCGACGTCGAAGATTGCGTGCGTCCATCCTTGATCGTTGTACAGCGTCACCTGGCCGTTGGTGCCGACCTTGACGACGACCATGTTGGCGACGTTCTGCGCGGGACCGAGGTTGAGGTTCGACGCCGTCGGTCGCGACGTCCCGGCCGGGTAGACGCTCAAGAAGGTTCCCGTCGTTGCTTCCGTCCCCGTGAGGTTCAGCGCCACGGCGGACACCCCAGACGACGGCACTCCGCCGACGCCCGTGACCTGCACGTTGATGCTCCCTCCAGCGCCGATCGGCTGAGAGAAGCCGCCGGTACCGTCGCGCGTGTCGAGTATGCGGGCCGGCGTCAAAGGCGTGTAGCGCGCCGTGGCGGGAAGGGAGACGGTGGTTGCCGGCGCGGGCGAGCCGTCGGCGTTGGCGAGGAAGCTGCTGTTCGCGGTGTTCCAGTGGGTCGACAAGTAGCTGCCGACGGGCGGATTGGTGCTGAAGTAGTCGTCGTGGTTGCAGTCAAAGGTGTTCTCGTGCGACGTCGGGCAGATCTGCTGCATCACCGCGCCCGAGCCGTCGTCGTAACACATGCGGTCCGACTCGTCCCAGCAGTGGTTGTACTTGGTGGAGTGCGGGGCCGACGCCTGCACGCCGCCGAGCGTGTGCATGAGCTCGTGGGCCTCGATCGACTGGTTCGACGAGTTCAGACCCCAGCATCCGTTGTCGACGCGCGCGACCTCGCCGGCCACGCTCGACGCGCCGTTGCTGAGGTTCGTCGACAGTGCCGTGTCGTCGCTGTAGACCTGGGCGATGCCGCAGTACACGTTGGCATCCATCCACACCAGGTACTTGCGGTCACTGCGGTTGTACCCCTGGTTTTGCAGCTCCTGAACGGTGTTGGCCATGTTGTCGTCGCCGGTGGTCGACAGCTGCACGTCGAGGACGGTGATCTGGCAGTTCGAGTCGGTCGCGAACCGCACGTGGCGGGTGCCGCCGGTCTCTGCCGCGCTGCGCATGAAGACGGCGTCGACGTCGGCTGCCCACTGACGGATCGACGGTACGAGCGATCCGAAGCGGTCGCTGACGTCGGCGGCGTGGGCGTAGATGGCCTGAACGCGGTCGCCGCTCTGGCCGTCGCCGTAGCAGGGCGGGCTGGGGTTGGCGGACTGGGCGGTGGTCGCGCCGCCGGCGGTGCCGGCCGCGACCACCGGAGTGCCGCGGCGGTAGCGCACGTCGATGTTCGCTGGTGCCGGGTCCGGACCGTGGGTGCAGCGACCGCTGTTGTCGATCTCGAAGGCGTTGGCGCACCGTCCCGTCGTGCCCGCGTCGTGCAGCCCCTTGTAGGTGATGCCGCGAGCGGCGGACTCGGCGAAGCGGTGGGCGACGGACGTGGCGGTTGCGGGCGACGACGCGGTCGCGACGAATCCCGTCGCTGCCATACCCATGACTCCTACCACTGCCAACAGCCGACGCACCGGACCTCCAACCGACATCTCTGGAGTTCGTGTCGGCCACGTAGCGCGGTCACTGAAGGGGCGGTTTGAGAATTTCGGGAAATTCTACGAAATCCCACGCCACGCTCGGCGGGGGCGGGCGATGACGCCGCTGGTCGGCGTTGTCGTCGTCGACCACGATGGCGGACGGCTCACGCTCCGCTGCGTCGAATCGCTGCTCGCCGTCGACTGGCCACCCGACCGTCTGCGGGTCGTCGTCGTCGACAATGCTTCTGTCGACAGCGTCGGCCCGAAGCTTGAGCGGCGCGACCCCCGGCTGGCCGTCGTGCGGTCGGAGTCCAATCTCGGGTTCGGAGGCGGATGCAACCTCGGTGTCCGCCACCTCGGCGACGTCGACTACGTCGCCCTGCTGAACAACGACGCGGAGGCCGACCCCGGGTGGCTGGAGCCGCTCGTCGCTGCCCTCGAGGCCGACGGTACGGCGGGGGCGGCCGCCTCCAAAGTGCTGTTCTCCTCGCCGTTCGACGAGGTCTCCGTGGACGCGCCGGCGACGGCGCCGGGTCGCGGAGACAGCCGGCGTCTAGGGGTCCGGGTCATGGG
>JAFASB010000533.1 GCA_019244985.1 Acidimicrobiia bacterium
GCCGCGGCGCTCGTCCACAAGGCGATCGGGCACCAGCTCACGTGCGTCTTCGTCGACACCGGGCTGATGCGGCGAGACGAGGGCGATCAGGTGGTCGAGACCTTCCGCCGTCACCAGGGCATCGAGCTCATCCACGTGCGTGCGGCCGACCGGTTCTTCGATCGGCTCGCCGGCATCGTCGATCCGGAGGAGAAGCGCAAGGCGATCGGCGAGCTGTTCATCCGTGTCTTCGAGGACGCTGCCCAAGGCGTGGAGGACGCACGGTTCTTGGTCCAGGGGACGCTCTACCCCGACGTGATCGAGAGCGGCGGTGGCCACGGCGGACAGGCAGCCACCATCAAGTCGCACCACAACGTGGGCGGCCTGCCCGAGGACATGGACTTCGAGCTCGTCGAGCCGCTCCGGTCGCTGTTCAAGGACGAGGTGCGCCGGGTCGGTGAGGAGCTCGGCCTGCCCGAGGAGATCGTCTGGCGCCAGCCGTTCCCTGGCCCCGGCCTGGCCGTGCGCATCGTCGGCACGATCACGCCCGAGCGCCTGGAGATCCTGCGGCGAGCCGATGCCGTGGTCGTCGAGGAGATCAAGCGGGCCGGCCTGTACCGCCAGCTCTGGCAGAGCTTCGCCGTGCTCCCCGTCGTCCGCAGCGTCGGCGTGATGGGCGACGAGCGCACGTACGCCTACCCGATCGTCATCCGCGCGGTGACCAGCGACGACGCGATGACCGCCGACTGGGCGCGCCTGCCCTATGACGTGCTCGAGCGGATGTCGAGCCGTCTGATCAACGAGGTGCCAGGGGTGAACCGGGTCGCATTCGACGTGACGTCGAAACCGCCCGGCACGATCGAGTGGGAGTAGCTGGCACCCTTCCCCTCGCGTGAGGTAGGACAGTTGCATGACTCGCACCCTGCGTCTCGGAGCAATGGCCGTGGGCATCGCTGCACTGGCCTCCCCGCTCGTCGGTGCCGGTCCCGCCGCCGCCGTCGGGAACCCGGCGATCGTGGTGACGTTGCCCGCCCGGGCGGAGCTCTCGTCGACGGGCAAGGCCGTCCGCTTCCGTGTGGCGGTGACGTGTTCGAACATGGTGCCCGTGCCGATCGACGTGCACCTGGCCCAGACAAGAAGTCAGACCAAGGTGAACGGCACCGGCGCGAGCGGGACCACCTACAAGTGCAACGGCCACACCCAGAGGGTGCCCGTGATCGTCTTCGCCAACTCCGGCCGTTTCAACGCTGGCGGGGCTACTGCGACGGCGAGCGCCACGTGCGGGTCGACGCAGTGCGCGTTCGACACCCGCAACGTGCAGCTGTTCAGCAAGTCTTAGCCCTCAGGCTGCGTCGGCCTGCGCCCAGCGCGCCTTGGCCGCCCGCACGTGGGGCGGATCGGGCAGCACGCCCATCGCCCTCGTGAGGGCAGTCGCCGCCACGCGGACCGCCGCGTCGGCCGGTGGCACCCACGGGATGCCGTGCATGGCCCGGAGCCGGCGGGGCATCAGCCCGGCGGCCGCGGCGCCCGGGATCCAGGCGATCGGCTTGGCGAACCGCAGCGGCAACGGCAGCGGCGGGTTGAGAACGACCTTGGCGGCGTCGCGGCTGTAGGGGCTCGGGCGGAGCTCGTCGTGGACGGTCGCGAAGTAGTCGCGCAGCTCGGCGACCGACGAGGGGACGATCGCAGGGTCGACGCCCACCAGCGAAGCGGTGTGGACCTGCTCGGCCACGTAGCGGTCGGCGTCCGCGCTCGTGCATGGCCCGGCGCCGTAACGGCGGTAGGCGATGAGGAAGGAGTGCACCTCGACGGCATGCACCCACACGAGGAGTTCGGGGTCCTCGGCTGAGTACGTCTTGCCGGTGACGGGGTCGGTGCCGCGGACCCGCTTGTGGATCGCCTGCACGACGCGGCCCGCCTGTTCGGCCTCTTCGGCGGTGCCATAGGTCGTCGTCAGCACGTACTCGACCGTGCGCTGCAGCCGTCCCCAGGGGTCGGCCCGGTAGTCGCTGTGCTGCTCGACACCGGCCATTGCCAGCGGGTGTAAGGCCTGCACAAGCAGCGCCCGCATGCCGCCGATCAGCATCGACGGGTCGGCGTGGACTCGCCACGTGACGCTGTCGGGCTCGAACAGGCCTGCCGTCATGTTTCCAGCGTTACCACACGCCGACTTCTCAAAGGTGGTCAGTCGCGTCGCTCAGGACCAGCGAGTACGTCGGTCGCAGAGGGGAGCTCGCGCCGCGAACGGTCCACGAGGATCGGCGCCTTCGGTTCGGCGGTGAGGGCACCGGGTGCGACGGGAACGTTGTCGTCGAGAACGCGCGACACGACTTCGACGAAACCCTCGGGATCGTCGTGTTGCAGATAGTGGTTCGCGTGGGGCAGGAACCACAGGTCGTTCGCGCTCGGCTTCGTTGACAGGTACCTGTCCCAGATGTGCATCGCGACGCGCGGCGGCGACACCGTGTCGCACAACCCCCAGAGCAACGTTGTCGGAATGGCGGATCGAGAGAGCGCGCCGAGCCACTCCTCTTCATGCGCAGCGCGCTCGACGAGGTACTGGATCGTGTCGTGCACGACGGCGACGCCGTCGTTGTGGGCGAAGGTCTGGGCCAGGGCGGCGATGGCGGGGTCCTCGCCCGAGCGCGGCGGCGTGAAGGTCGTCGTTCCCATCCCGGCGGCCAGGCCTTCGGGTGTCACCACGTCGAGCACGGACTGCGCGGTGTCGTCGTGCAGGACGAGCCGCTGGAACTCAGTCAGGTTCGAGAGGGGGAGGAACATGTTCCCGTTGCTCAGCACGAGCCGGGTCATGTCGAACGCCGATTCCCCTGCGTCGCACCGGGCTGCGAACTGAAGCGCGACGCTGTCACCGCGGTCGTGGGCGACCGCGGCGCCGCCCTCAGCCCCCACGACCTCGCCGAGGTAGTGCTCGAGCAGCTCCACGTCTCGGACCAGCGTGTACGGCTCGCCGCGTGGCTTGTCGGAGAAGCCGAACCCCGGAAAGTCGACGACACAGACACGCCGGTTGACAGCGAGCGGCCGCACGACGTCGTACCAGTCGATGCTGCTCGTCGGGAATCCGTGAACCAGCACCACGACGGGGGCCCCGGCGGCGCCGAACTCCGCATGGAAGATGTCGAGACCCCGCCAGCGGAAGAACCGGCCGGCCTCGAACCATTCCTTCGCTCGTCCATCCACAGGCGAAGCCTGTCAGATCAGGCACGCGTTCGTGTCATAGGAGGCCGGTAGCGTGGCCTGCGGAATGGTTGCAGCCGCTGGACTGCTTGAAGATCTGAATCCCGTCCAGCGTGAGGCAGTCACTCACCCTGGCGGGCCGCTTCTCATCATCGCGGGAGCGGGTTCGGGCAAGACGCGGGTGCTCACGCACCGGATCGCCTGGCTGATCAAGGAGCAGGGGATCTCGCCGTTCGAGGTCCTCGCCATCACGTTCACGAACAAGGCCGCCGACGAGATGAAATCGAGGGTCGAATCCCTCGTCGGACCCGTCGCCCAGAAGATGTGGGTGTCGACCTTCCACTCGGCGTGCGTGCGAATCCTGCGCCGTGACGCGCAGCGCCTCGGCTACAAGTCGTCGTTC
>JAFASB010000040.1 GCA_019244985.1 Acidimicrobiia bacterium
TCGAGCTCGGCTCTGACCCGGGTGTGGACGTCGGCGTCGTCGACGACCCGGGCGGTGCCGGTGAGATGCACGGCCTGGAGGTCGGCCCACCGCACGCCCGACTCGACGAGGAACGACACGCGTGGATTGTGCGGAACACGGCTCACCTTCTTGGTGAACGCCGGTGTCATCACGTAGATGCGTTCATCCATGGCGACGAACCACATCGGCAGGGCGATCGGCGTGCCGTCAGCCCGCAGCGTGGTGAGGATGCCGATGTGGGCTGCAGCGAGGACCTCCCACCGCTCCTCCTTGCTCAGCCTCACGGCATGTCGGCGCGCTTGGGGGTCGACAGCCGCCGGCTCACGTCCTCGCCGGCGGCCGCCTTGCGGGCGTAATCGTCGAGCCAGGCGTGGAAGCCGTCGGCGCCCTCGCGGTCGGCCATCGAGCGGGGGATGGCGGGGAAGTCGTAGTCGGGGTCGGCGAGGGGCGGGTGGTCTCGGGTGGCTTGCGGGCCAGCGCGGCGGCGATGACGGGCTCGAGGCGGCGTTGTTTTGCGGCCGACGCCGCTTCGTCTCGCTCCAGGAACTCGGGCAGCACCTCGCGGCCGAACAGCTCGAGGCTCTCCATCACGTGCTCGTGGCGGTTGTTGCCGGTCTGGCTGGCGAGGATCACCTGGTCGACGCCGTAGTCCTCGTAGCGGCGCAGGTAGTCGCGGATCTGGTCGGGCGTGCCGACGGCACCCCGCAGGCCGGCGCCGCCGTCGCCCTTGGCGGTGAGCGAGTCGGTGGCGCGCAGTGCCGTGGGGTCGTAGCCGGCCTGGGCCCGCTCCCGTTGGTACTCGGCCCACACGTCGGTGACGCCGGGGCGGTGGCGGCCGAAGACGTAGTAGTGGGCGAGGGAGTACCCGAAGAAGTTGGTGCCCTCGGCGCCCCGCTTGATCGCCTCGGTCTCGGAGGGTGGCACATGAAGGTGGTGACGCAGGCCAGGTTGGCGTTGACGGCGTCGCCGATGGGGACGGCCTCTTCTGCGAGGGTCGAGTAGTAGTCGTCGACCCAGTGGCGGGCCTCTTCGGGGTCGAAGAAAGCGAACGACAGGGCGCCGATGCCCCGCTGGGCGGCCAGGTGGATGGTCTCCCGCCGGGTGCACGCCACCCACACCGGCGGGTGCGGCTTCTGGAAGGGCTTGGGGACGACGTTGCGGGGCGGCATCGTCACCGACGGACCGGCGTGGCCGGTGAACGGGGTCTCGGTCATGCACCTGAGGGCAACGCGCGTGCCCTCGTCCCACAGGGCCCGCTTGTCGGCCGGGTCGATGCCGAAGCCGCCCAGCTCGGCCTCCGACGACGACTCGCCGGTGCCGAACTCGACGCGGCCCTTCGACAACAGATCGAGGGTGGCGACGCGCTCGGCGATTCTCGCGGGATGGTTGTAGGTCGGCGGCGTCTGCACGATGCCGTGGCCCAGGTGCAGCCGCTCGGTGCGGGCGGCGACCGCGGCCAGGAAGACCTCGGGCGCGCTCGAGTGGCTGTACTCCTCGAGGAAGTGGTGTTCGACGACCCATGCGGTGTGGATGCCGATGCGGTCGGCCAGCTCGCACTGCTCGACGGCGTTGGCGAGGATCGCAGCCTCGGCACCGTCGTCCCACGGCCGGGGCAGCTGGTGCTCGAAGAACAGCCCGATCTTCATGGCCCCGATCCTTTCACCGATCGACGTCGGAGCTCAGCGACTCGCGCTGACGTGCGAAACTGGTGGCGCTGTGGGGATGCGCTGTACGGCGTGCGGGGGAGACAACCGGGACGACGCTCGGTTCTGTGGCGCGTGCGGCGTGCGCATCACCGCTCGCTGCGCGACGTGTGATCGGGAACTGCTCCCGGGCCTCCGGTTCTGCGACGGGTGCGGCGCACCCGTTGTAGGAGCCGCTCGTGTCGACACAGCTGAGCAGGCTCGCAAGACGCTGACGATCGTGTTCGCCGACCTGCAGGGGTCGACGGCCATGCAGGAACACATGGACCCGGAGTCGGTGCGCGCCCTCATGGGTCGGTACTACGCGGCGATGCGCGAGGCGGTGGAGCGCCACGACGGCAAGGTCGTCAAGTTCGTGGGCGACGGGGTGATGGCGGTGTTCGGCGTGCCCGAGGTCGCCGAGGACGACGCCCTCCGTGGGCTCCGCAGCGCCGTCGCCATGCAGGAGGCCTTCGCGCCGTTCGCCGCCGAGCACGGCCTGGCGTTGCGCGTCGGCGTCAACACTGGTGAAGTCGTTGTCGACACTGATGACGCCGACGTGGTCGGCGACGCCGTGAACGTGGCCGCCCGCCTGGAGGCGGCGGCCGCGCCCGGGGAGATCCTCGTGGGCGAGGACACGTGGCGGCTCACCCGGTACGCCGCCGCCTTCGACGCCGTCACCGCCCTGACACTGAAGGGCAGGGCCACCGCCGTCGCCGCCCATCGATTGCTCAACCTCGAGGCCGTGGGTATCGACGCCCACGCGCAGCCTTTCGTCGGCCGCAACGACGAGCTGGCGACACTTCGAGAGCTGTTCGACGACGTCGTCGAGCGGCGCCGGCCGCGGCTGGCGACGGTGATCGGCTCGCCCGGCGTCGGGAAGTCGCGGCTCGTGCAGGAGCTTCGTGACCAGCTCGCCGACCGGGCCGTGACCGTGCGGGGGCGTTGCGACCAGAACGGCGCCGCCACCTTCGCACCGGTCGCCCAGCTCCTCGAAGGCCTCGCCGTCCTCGACGACGTCGACGCTGATGCCGACGACCCCGAGCAGGCGCGTGTGCGCGAGACGGTCGCCGCGCTCACAGGCACGGCGACGCACACCACGCCCGAAGAGACGTTCTGGGCCGTCCGCCGGGTGCTCGAAACGGCCGCCGCCCGCCAGCCGCTCGTCGCCGTGCTCGACGACGTCCACTGGGCTGAGCCGCTGCTGCTCGATCTGATCGAGCACCTGGCCGAATGGCTGGACCAACCAGTGCTCCTCGTCGTCGTGGCTCGCCCCGAGCTCCGCGAGCTGCGTCCGTCGCTGACCGAGCTGCAGGGCAGGGCGGGGACACTCGTCGCCCTCGAAGGGCTCGAGCGCCAGGCCACCGAGCAGCTCGTGCGCGAGCACCTCGACACCGACCACGTGCCTGCCGCCCTGTTGGACCGCCTCGCGACGTCGAGCGACGGCAACCCACTGTTCGTGCGGGAGCTCGTGCGGATGCTCGTCGACGACGGCGTCATCCGCCGTGACGCCGGCCGAGGCCGCGAGGGGTGGACGCTGGCCGTCGACGCCGCCGAGCTCGAGGTTCCGCCCACCATCCAGTCGCTGCTCTCGTCGCGCCTCGACCGCCTCCGGCCCCAGGAGCGCGTCGTGCTCGAGCGGGCGGCCGTGATCGGCGCCGAGGTCTACCAAGGCGCGCTCGTCGAGATCGTCCCGCCAGAACTGCGGCCCGAGCTCGATGCGGTGCTCGAGTCGCTTCGGCGCAAGGAGCTCCTCGAGCCGGCCGGCACCTACTGGATCGACGAGCGCGTGCTGCGCTTTCACCACGCCCTCATCCGCGAGGCCGCCTACCGCCGGCTGCTCAAGGAGTCGCGGGCCCGCCTCCACGAGCGGGTGGCGGCATGGCTCGTCGCGAAGACCGGCGGCACTGCCGACCACGACGAAACGATCGGGTTCCACCTCGAGCAGGCGCAGGCCAACCTGCGCAGCCTTGGTGCGCTCGACGACCATGGGCGCCAATTGGCAGCGGACGCGGCGACAAGGCTCGGCGCCGCCGCCCAACGGGCCCTCGACCGCGACGACCTGCTCGCGGCCGCCGGTCTCGCGCAACGGGCCGTCGACTGTCTCGATGACGACGACCGACGGCGCGCCGACCTCTTGCTCACGCGCAGCGAGGCGCTGCTCGGCGCCGGCGACGTCGCCGCTGCGGGACCGGCCATCGCCGAACTGCAACGTCTCGGCGCCGGCAGCCGGCGCATCGAGGCATGGGCGGCCTGCTTTGACGTGCAGCACACCGCCCTCGTCGACCCCCGTTCGTCGGGCGACGCCGAGGGCCGCTTGGTCGAGGCGGCGTCGATCCTCGACGGCGCAGGCGACGCCACCGGTGCGGCCAAGGCCCATCGCGTGCACGCGTTGCTCCTGGCCAGGAGTGGGCGCGTCGCCGACTGCGAGGCCGCGCTCGACCGCGCCCTCGCGGCGGCGCGCGCCGCCGGCGACCGCCGGCAGATGACGAGCGTGCTGGGCGCAGCGCCGCTCGCGGCGCTGTGGGGCCCGAGCCCTGTGCCCCGCGCTGGGGGGCGCTGCCTCGACGTCATCCGCCTGGTGCGCATCACCACGGGCGCGCCCGCCGTCGAGGCGACGTCGGTTCGCTGTCAGGCCGTCCTCGAGGCCTTCCGGGGCCGAGCCGACGCGGCGCGCAGTCTGATCGCATCGGCGCGCGCCACCGCCGAGGAGCTCGGCCTTCGCCACGGCCTGCTCGAAGTCGAGCTGTTCGCCGGCATCGTCGAGCTCTGCGTCGGCGACGCCGTCGCCGCTGCCGACCACCTGGCGAAAGCCCAAGAGGGTTTCACGGCCATGGGCGTCACCGTCGACGCCGCCCAGGCGGCGGCCCTGCGAGGACGAGCCGAGCTTGCATTGGGGCGCGTCGACAACGCCCTCGCCCACGTCGCCACCAGCGAGCAGCTCGGCGGTCAGGATCTCAAGACCGCGATCGTGTGGCGGGCGGTCAAGGCCGAGATCCTGGCCGTGCGCGGCAACGTGGCCGAGGCGACCGAGCTGGCCGATGCGGCCGTAGCGCTGGCGACGCCGACCGATGCCTTGGTCGACCATGCGGACGCCCTGGCGGCGCTGGCCGCTGTGCACGCGGCGGCGGGAGACAGCGCTGCGGCCCGGCGCATCGCCGCCGAAGCCCGCGCCCTATACGAGCAGAAGGGCGCCACGGCGCTGGCCGGCGGCCTGGCCGAAGCACCGACAGCGGCAGCGGCAACGGCGACGAGCCAGCGCGCACCGGCGAGCATCGCCAACACTGCCAGCCGCGCCTACGAGCGCAACGTCCGCGCCATCGCCGCGGGGCGCCTTGACGAGTTTGCGGCGTTCATGGCGCCGGATGCCGTGCGCGAGGACCGTCGGCGCGGCATGGGGTCCCGCCAGGAGGGGCGAGCCACCAACCTGGAGAGCTTCGAGGCGATCGGCCGCCTTGGTATCACAGGCGTCGCGCTGTCGACGCTGGCCGTCCGAGGCGAACGTCTTGCCGTCGTCGAGTCGCGGTGGCGGGGGGACTTCGAAGTGTCGCTGCTCTCCGTGGCCCGCGTGAACGAGGATGGGCACGCCGACCTGGTCGTCGACTATGACCCGGCTCACCTGAACAACGCCATCGACGAGCTCAACGAGCTGTACCTGGCGGAGCTGAGCGAGGACCAGGCCCGGTGTTGGCGGGCCGCCATCGCCGTGCCTCGCGCCCAGAACCAGCGGGACTGGGCCGCCCTGCGGCTGGCTGTGGTCGACGACATTCGGGTGGTCGACCACCGCCCGGCAGCGCAGGGAACGTTCGCCGGCGCCGACCGCTTCATCGACGGCTTCCACGCCATGGTCGACGTCGCTCCCGAGAACACGATCGTCGGGCGGTTGGTCCTCGCCGTGGACGCCCGGTGTGCCCTCGTCGAGATGGGATGGCTGGCGGCCGCACCGTCTTCCGCGTCGTTCGAAGACGCTCGACTCGTCATAAGCGTGGTTTCCGACGACGGCCGGGTGGAGTCGCTGGAGTTCTTCACGGTCGACCAACGCGAAGACGCTTGGGGCCGTTACCGCGAGCTGTCGGCGCCGACAGCGACGCTGGACAACGCCGCGTCGGCGGCGTTCGTGCGCCATCTCGATCTACTCCGGGAGAAACGCCCCGAAGAAGCGGCGGCCCTCCTGGCCTCGGACATGGATTACGAGGACGTCCGTCCGGCGATGAAGACGAGCCTCGACGGGCGGTCGGCGAATCTCGAGCACTTCCGGGTGCTGGCCGAGATTGACATCGATGCCATCGACGTCGACGTCGACGTCGTTGCCGTGCGCGGCGAGCGCCTTGCTCTCGTGAAGCAGCTGTGGCGGATGGAATCGTTCGAGCAGGAGATCATGACGATCGTCCGCCTCGACCCCGACGGTCTCATGGACCTCCATCTGGACTCGGATCCAGCGGACCGCGCCACTGTCCTGGAGAAGCTCGACGAGCTGTTCGTCGAGCAACTGGACGCTGCCCACGGCCGGGTGTTCGAGACGAACCGGGCTGCCCTCGCCGCGCACAGTGAGCGGCGGTGGGACAGCTACGCCGACTACTTCACCGAAGAAGTCGTGTTCGTCGACCACCGCCTCGCCGGCTACGGCGAGGTGCACGGGCTCGATCAGTTCATCCGATACGGGCAGGGCACCGTCGACGTCGCGCCCGACTTCGAGCACTTCTCGCGCCGGGTCCTGGCCATCGACGGCCGCTGCATGATGGCCGAGGTGGCTGCGACGATGACCGCTCCGGGTGGCGGGCGCTACGAGCGAATGCGGCTGGCCATGACCCGTCTCGGCGCCGACGGCCGCATCGACCGCTACGAGACGTTCGATCCCGAGCAACTTGACTTGGCATGGGCGCGCTATCGCGAGCTGTCGGCCGAGGAGATGCCGGGCATGGCCAACCACGCCGTGCGCACAATCCGCCAAGCGCTGGACGCGGCGATGGCCGGACATTCCTACGACGAGTTTCTCGCTCGCGACGTCGTCTTCGAAGACCGTCGCCCCGGCTTGGGCGCGCGAATCGCCGGGCTGGAGGCGGTGCGCGCCATGGCGCGAATCATCGTCGACACTGGGGTGCCGATCGTCGACGTCCAGCCCGTGGCTGTGCGCGGTGAGAACTTGGCGGTCGTCAGTACGCGTTGGGGGAGCGCCGCCAGCCTCGAAGTCACCGCGGTGAACATGGTCCGCACCGCGCCGGGCGGGTGTCCCATCGATCTCGTGGTCGGCTATGACCCCGGCGACCTGGCTACGGCGATGTTTGAGCTCGACGAGCAGTACGCAGACGAACTGGGCGACGATCTACCGGCCAGCATTCGTCAGGCGACAAGAGGCATGCACAGCCACAACCGGCGCGACTGGGACGCGCTGCGCGCCTGTTTCGAGCCCGAGGTGGTCTTCCTCGACCACCGCCCGGCGGGCTACGGCGAAGCCGTCGGTGTCGACTTCATCATGGAGTACGGCCGCCAGATGATCGACGTTGACCCGCGCTTCGTGCAAGTGCTGAACCCGCTCGACTGGACGCAATCCTCGGTCATCAGCCGGTCGACTCCCGTCATCCACGGCATGGTGGGCGGGAGCTACGACCGGTCGGCTCTGATGCTCACGCATGTGAGCGCACGCACCGGTCGGATCGACCGCTACGAGCTGTTCGGGCACGATCAACTCGACGACGCGTGGGCGCGCTACCGCGAGCTCTCAGCGGAACAACGGGCGACCGCCGAACCCTCCGACAACGCGGCAGCCGTCGGTGCGCGGGTCTTTCGGGACGCTCTGTTGCAGGGCGACTGGCCGGCGCTCACCGCGATGCTCAGTCCCAATGTCGTCGTGGACGACCGCCGTCGCGGCTTCAGCCATCGGTCGGAAGGGCGAGACGCGGTTCTCGAGCTGTATCAAGCGATGGGCGTTCTCGACGACATCACCGTCGAGCCCGTGGCGATGCGCGGCGAGCGTCTGGTGCTCGTCCGGTTCCGATTCGGCTCCGGCGGCTTCTTCGTGCACAACCTCTCGGTCCTCGAGGCCGACGAGACGGGCCGTGCGATCTGGGGCGGGATCTTCGACGAGGAAGATCTCGACGCCGCACTCGGGACGTTGGAAAGGCGATTCCTTGCCGGCGAAGGCGCGCCGCCCACATCGTGATGAGTGAGGTGCGTCGGTGAGCGACGAGACGAGCGGTGCGGCCGGACGTTACGAGGGCCTCAGCGTGCTCGTGGCGACGTACGACGCGGACGGCCGCGCCAACCGCATCGAGATCTTCGATGCCGACGCGCTCGACTTCGCGCGGGAGAGATACCGAGAACTGGGAGGACAGACGTGAGCTTGGGATTCCCGACCAGCCCGTCGGAGGTGGACGCCGCCTGGTTCACCGAGGCGATGCGGTCGACGGACATGATCGGGGACGGTGTGGAGGTGACGGCCTTCGAGGCCGAACCAATCGGCATCGGTGTCGGGATCCTCGGCCTGTTGTGGCGGATCAGCCTTGACTACCGCGGCGACAGCGGTCCGGGCACCGCCGTGCTCAAGCTTCCGCACACTGGCGCACAGTCGCGAGAGATCGCCGACGCCTTCCGCTTCTACGAGCGGGAGGTCGGCTTCTATGAGCAGGGTGCACCGCGCAGTCCCGTGCGTACGCCGGTCCGGTACGCCTCGGCGTTCGACGTCACGTCCGGCGACTTCGTCCTGCTGATGGAGGACGTCGGCGACCGCCGCTGCTACGACCAGATGGCGGGGTGTCCACCTGAGGAGGCGGCGCGCGATCTGGGGGTGCTCGCTGGGCACCACGCCGCCTGGTGGGAGTCGCCCGATCTGGACTCGCTGTCGTGGATCGTGCGCATGGCCGATCCGCCGAACCCCCAGTCGCTCGTGCCCGCCCTGCGCCAGTCGTGGCCGATCATCGAGTCCCAGTTCGGCCACCTGCTCCGGGGACCGATGTTCGAGGCCGCCAAACGCATGCCCGACGCCGTCCCTGCGCTGCTGGAGCGTCTGGGGGAGGCACCCGCGACCCTGCTGCACGGCGATCACCGCCTCGACAATCTGTTCTTCTCCGACGACGAAGGACCCGACGGCGTCGTCATGCTCGACTGGCAGATCACCGGTGCCGGCCGGGCCCCGTACGACGTGGCCTACTTCCTGTCCCAAAGCCTGGTTCCCGAGGAC